>NZ_JBANSP010000070.1:0-602 GCF_037167145.1 Paenibacillus sp. YIM B09110
TGCCGCTAACGTTTGATTAAACACAAATCCTCCGACCCATGTACCAATAATGGCTGGGCCTCCTCCCAAAACAGCTAATGCCAAAAATGTTTTTATTGTTGGTTTAGCATTTAAGAGTGGAGCAGCGATGCCAATACCTTCCGTAATATTATGCAAAGTAAAACCTATTATAAGGAATGTGCCTAGTGCAGCTTCGCCTGCAGCAAAGGCGGCACCGATAGCAAGCCCTTCCCCAAGGTTATGCAGGCCAATACCGCCAGCTATCTTGAACGATACCCTTTTACCATTATCGTTTGCGCCAATTGCTTTCTTCGAATTCGTCTGATCAAGGGCAAGCAGAAATAAGAAGCTAAGCACCGCTCCAAACCAAACGAGCACTGTTCCTTGAAAGACACCAGGCGCTATCGCACCAAGCTCTAACCCTTCTTGTAAGGTATCAACAGCAAGGAAGAAAAGCAGCCCAACTGTAAAGCCATAACCGCTTGAATGCCTTTTGAGGAAAACCGACGCATGAACGGATACCATAATAACCCCAGTCCAACTGGAACCACGCCTACATAAAAGCCGATCAGCGAATATTGCAAAAATCTGTTGGTATCCAC
>NZ_JBANSP010000071.1:0-559 GCF_037167145.1 Paenibacillus sp. YIM B09110
ACACTCTCTACCGCGCTGCCTTCCTTCGAGTCGAACGTTACCGTGTATGTCGCGATCGGAATCGCCGTCCACTTCGCATACAGCGTCGTATTCGCGCTAACCGTTTCCGTTAAGAAGTTCCACGCCGCTGCGTAGCCCTCATCCTTGTACCAGCCCGAGAACGTATAGCTCGCTCGCGTCGGATCGACTGGCTTCGTGATCGTCGCTCCCGCAGCGATGCCAGTCAAGCTCGTTACCCCGCTGCCTTCCTTCGAGTCGAACGTCACCGTGTACGTCGACACCGGAACTGCCGTCCATTTCGCATACAAAGTCGTATTCGCGCTTATCGTATCCGTCGTGAAGTTCCACGCCGAGGTGTAACCCTCATCCTTATACCAGCCCGAGAACGTGTAGCCCGCTCTCGTCGGATCGACTGGCTTCGTGATCGTCGCTCCCGCAGCGATGCCAGTCAAGCTCGTTACCGCGCTGCCTTCCTTCGAGTCGAACGTCACCGTGTACGTCGACACCGGAACTGCCGTCCACTTCGCATACAAAGTCGTATTCGCGCTTACCGTATCCG
>NZ_JBANSP010000072.1:0-536 GCF_037167145.1 Paenibacillus sp. YIM B09110
AACGTCTCCAGATGAACGTTCTTGCCCCAAAGCTGCACGACATAAGGCAGCGTGCGTTCCACGTACTTCAGATCCAGCTCTGTGCCTTCATAGTTGTGGCTCAGATACAGCTCGCCGACGCGGTTGAAATCGCCGTCCTTGACGTAGAGGCTCGGGAATCCGCCGTTTACCTTCGAATAGACGAGCTGCTCGCGAATGTTTTCCCACGATTTATCGGTAATTTTCCATTCCGGTCCTTTTTTCTCGAAAATGTACAGGTCGAGGTCGTCGACTAGCTCCTTGGTTAAGTAATTGCGCAAAAAAGAAATGTCGGAATCGAATTCGCGCACCTCGAAAATTTTTTCCCGTCCTTTGCCCGGCTCGCGCCCGAAACGTACCATTTCTTCCTTCGTTGGCTTATCCCAGCGACGTTCGATATCCTCGAATATTTTCAAGCCTAGGTAATAAGGATTGAGGCTATGACGAGAAGGAACGACTACGGACGAATTAAGCTTGGCAAATTCGATCGTCTCATCGCTCGTGAGATCGAGCTCGCG
>NZ_JBANSP010000073.1:0-536 GCF_037167145.1 Paenibacillus sp. YIM B09110
AACGTCTCCAGATGAACGTTCTTGCCCCAAAGCTGCACGACATAAGGCAGCGTGCGTTCCACGTACTTCAGATCCAGCTCTGTGCCTTCATAGTTATGGCTCAGATACAGCTCGCCGACGCGGTTGAAGTCGCCGTCCTTAACGTAGAGGCTCGGGAATCCGCCGTTTACCTTCGAATAGACGAGCTGCTCGCGGATGTTTTCCCACGATTTATCGGTAATTTTCCACTCCGGTCCTTTTTTCTCGAAAATGTACAGATCGAGGTCGTCGACTAGCTCCTTGGTTAAGTAATTGCGCAGGAAGGAAATGTCGGAATCGAATTCGCGCACCTCGAAAATTTTGTCCCGTCCTTTGCCCGGCTCACGCCCGAAACGCGCTATTTCTTCCTTCGTTGGCTTATCCCAGCGGCGTTCGATATCCTCGAAAATTTTCAAGCCTAGATAATAAGGATTGAGGCTATGACGAGAAGGAACGACTACGGACGAATTAAGCTTGGCAAATTCGATCGTCTCATCGCTCGTGAGATCGAGCTCGCG
>NZ_JBANSP010000074.1:0-530 GCF_037167145.1 Paenibacillus sp. YIM B09110
CAGTGGTACAGCAACACGACGAACAGTACGTCCGGAGGCACGCTTGTGAGCGGAGCGAGCAGCGCGAGCTATAACGCACCGACGACAGCAGCGGGAACGAAGTACTACTATGTCGTGGTGACGAACACGAATGCGAGCGTGAATGGGACGAAGACGGCGACCGCGACAAGTAATGTTGTCTTGGTGACGGTGAACGCGATTATGAATGCGGCAACGCCGACTATAGGAACGCAGCCGACGGCTACGACGGTGAACGTGGGTGGAACGGCGACGCTTAGCGTGGCGGCCAGCGTCAGTGATGGCGGAGTGCTCAGCTACCAGTGGTACAGCAACACGACGAACAGCACTTCCGGCGGCACGCTGCTGAGCGGAGCGACGAGCGCGAGCTATAACGCGCCGACAACAGCGGCCGGCACGAAGTACTACTATGTCGTGGTGACGAACACGAATGCGAGCGTGAACGGCACGAAGACCGCGACGGCGACGAGCAACGTCGTGCTGGTGACGGTGAACGCCATCGTGAACGCGGC
>NZ_JBANSP010000075.1:0-527 GCF_037167145.1 Paenibacillus sp. YIM B09110
TGCCGCCGGAAGTGCTGTTCGTCGTGTTGCTGTACCACTGGTAGCTGAGCACTCCGCCATCACTGACGCTGGCCGCCACGCTTAGCGTCGCTGTCCCGCCTACGTTCACGGTCTTAGCCGTCGGCTGCGTTCCGATCGTTGGCGTTGCCGCGTTCACGATGGCGTTCACCGTCACTAGCACGACGTTGCTCGTCGCCGTCGCGGTCTTCGTGCCGTTCACACTCGCATTCGTGTTCGTTACCACGACATAGTAGTACTTCGTTCCCGCCGCTGTCGTCGGTGCGTTATAGCTCGCGCTCGTCGCTCCGCTCACAAGCGTGCCACCACTCGTACTGTTGCTAGTGTTGCTGTACCACTGGTAGCTGAGCACTCCGCCATCACTGACGCTAGCCGCCACGCTTAGCGTCGCTGTTCCGCCGACATCAACCGTCTTAGCCGTCGGCTGCGTTCCGATCGTTGGCGTTTCCGCATTCACAATGGGGTTCACAACAACCGAAACTACGCTGCTCGTCACCGAAGCCATCTTC
>NZ_JBANSP010000008.1:0-260396 GCF_037167145.1 Paenibacillus sp. YIM B09110
TTCGCTCGTTGTTCAGTTTTCAAAGAACAATCACTTGTCTTTCTTTTCTTGCGTGTCGGCGCTTTGTCTCAGCGGCGACTTTTATAATATATCACGTTCGCCTATCTCTTGGCAAGTACTTTTTTTCAACTTTCGACATTTTTTTTAGTCTGTCGTTTGTTTCATTATTTCCTCTTCAAAAGCGGCGATTACTAATTTAACACATAGACTTCTAACAAGTCAAGCCACTTGCCGAATCTTTTTTGAGCAAAGAAAAAGCCGCTTCCCCATTCAATTGAAAGGGGCAACGGCCACGAGTACAGTTCAAGATTAAGCACTATGATTGGCTAGTCTATAACGAAGCTCAATAATACCCAAGTCATCGCTTCCCTTCATTACAGCAACCTCGCTAATATAGGAGCGCATAACAAGCTTCTGCAATAAAAGGGATAGATCTACATGAAGCACTTGAATGTCTGGATGATTCTGAAGCTCCGCAATGCTCCAAGGCTCTGATCTATCCGCTAAAATCTTAAGCAGCAGAGAGCAGCTCGACTTCATCTTATTCATAACCGAGAACTCACAGGCAAGCATAACGAGCTGCACGCGTTGCTCCAGCGTCTCCGGGCTTGCAGACAATTCTTCATATAACTTATATATCCCCGGATGTACAAGCCGCATCTGCTTCCATACGGTAAGCTCTGGATGACGTCCTTCTTCTATTAGTACGATATGCGCCCAATGATGCAATGAGGTCAATACATGACTGTAGGCATCCAGCACGTTGCCGTCAAGCAAATCCTGCTTGGCTTGCAAGTATGTTCTTAAAAATCCTGAGAACTCGACAAGCTGCTTCTGTTCGCGCAAGGAGTGAGGAAATTGAAGCAAGCTCTCACGCACACTGCCCAAATAGCCTTCCCGATCCAACAGAATCTCCCCCCGAACGATCCATTCAATGATATTTCGGTTTTCACCGCTCGAAATCCAAGCCTCCAAGCTCTTCTTATCAATCGTTCTGACCAATACGCGTTCGCCTTCGAATTGCGCATGCTCACTGCTGTTCTCTATAGTATCTTTGTCCAATACGGCGAGCACTAACAGGTCCAGTCCATCGATCAAAGGATTGTATGGATACGGATTTTCGATCGCTGCAAGACTGATTAAATCGGAATCGTTGCAGTACTGGCTGTTGAAATGACTTTTTATATGTTCCACTGTTTCCTCCATATAGCTAATCAGATTCCAGTAAGCTATAATATTAATCTACGGATTTAATTCTTTTTCGACAAGTCTGCTCTTTTTTCCTGCTTCGTCCGAAAAGAAAACAGGTCTCAATTTCATAAGCATAAAGACTTAGGAAGGATTGGAACAATGAACAAGATCTTTTTCAAATCAGCTAAAATAAACGAATTTCGCCTATGGGGCTTAGTCTTTACGCTCGTCGGAATGGGTGTAATGATTCTCGGCACAGCCGGCATTGTCTTCTGGGGACAAGCTGGCAAGATCATCGCCGCAATCTTCATGGTTATTGGCATGATCTCCTTGCTAATCAGCGTCGCTGTCTACTTCTGGGCGGGCATGATGTCAACAAGCGCGACGATGCTTCAATGTCCCGAATGCGGACGTCCCACCAAGATGCTTGGTAAGACTGACCGCTGCATGTATTGCAAAACGATACTTACGCTTGACCCCGCGCAAGCGACTGCAGAGCCTTCTGAGCAACATTCCTAACGGCGTTGCACACCATATCTACGTAGAACAAGAAAACACCCTTCGCCGGAAGGGCGTTTTCTTGTTCTTATGGTATGATTACGGACGCTTGTTGAGCGCTTCGTCTATGGTTGTCCATATGGCTTCCGTCTGGAATGTTCGCTGCCATGTTGCGACTCCTGCGAGATCATACTTGCGGGCTAACGCAACGCGAGCCTTCATCGACAAGTCATCCTCTATCCAGATCCGCATGAGCGCGCCATCCTCCGTATACTCGACGTAATTTTGCCCCGCCGCTTCATCCAATACGGGCTTCAGTTTCTTGTCCGCAATGATTTGCTTCACTTTGTCCATGCCGACCGATTTGGACGACACCTTCACAGTACCATCATCACCTTTAGCTTCGGTCCAGATTCTCGTGTATAGAGGCATGCTGAGCACTAGCTTGCTTGCAGGGACGGCATCCTCCTCCAGGATACGCCGGAGCGACTCTTCGACCCATGGCAACGACGCGACCGAGCCGGATTTAGGACTTGAAGCCCAATGCTCGTCATAGGCCATTACCATCATATAATCAACAACTTTGGCCAGTGCGGGACGATCCAAAAATAGTGACCACATCTCACTAGTCGACTTTGGAGTAACATCAATCGACACGGCCAGCCCTTGTTCGTGTAACAGAGGCGTCAGCTCTCTAACAAATTGGACCAAGTTTTCTTTATCGCTCGTTTTCACATTCTCAAAATCAATGTTAATCCCTTGCAAATTATACAGCTCTGCGAAGGACAACAGCTGTTGGATCATGAGAAAACGCGTCTCTACCGTGGCGAGCGCAGCTGTCGTCTGTTCCGGCTCGAAGCCATTGCTGAACAATGCCCACACTTGCATGCCTTTCCCATGAGCCCATTTGACGTAAGCCGGATCGGCCTTTCCATTAATCGTACCTTTGCCGTCCGCCAATTCGAACCAAGTCGGGCTCACTACGTTGACGCCTGGCATAGGCCCGATTGCTGAAGGATTCGGATTTTTGGAATAAACCGCTTCCCAAGTCATATTGATTTTGCTGCCAAGCACTTTCCAGGCGACAAAAGCAGGCTCTCGGTCCGGTTCAGCTACTCGTTCAATCTCAGTCAGCTTCACATCGCCTTTATTCATATAGCCGATATTTCCGTCTCCGCTCTGCACAATGAACCAGCCATCCTCCTCGCCCCATATCCGAAGCGATTCGTTCAATTCCAGCTTCTGAGTGTACGGTGCTCGAATGGTCGGTTCCGTTCGAATTGCTGCGCCATCGGCATCAGTAGCTTCTGCACGCTGCACCGCATTTCCAGCGACGAGCACGGTTACGATCCCCGTCTCTTCCACATATTCAACTTGCAGACCGTATAGCTCCTGAATCGGCGCTACCGGTATATAGACATCGCCGGCCTCCGTCTTCTCGGCAGCAATTGTCAAGTCAAAAGGCTTGCTATTAACAGTCGCCGTCAAGGAATCGGTTTTCAGATGCAGCACCTTGTTAGCCGTTGTGAAAATAATGGATCCCGAATCCGCTTCATACCGGACGGGCTTGTCCGGCCCTAACAGATGTTCAAGAACCGGAAGCGGCAGCTTAATTTCATTATTTTCGATAATAGCGCCTTTATCAGCTTCCGCTCCGTCCACAATGATCGGGTGCTCCGAAGCGTACTCAGGTTCCGTCTGCTCCCTGTTCGGTATGAAATTCATATATCCGTACCAGCCAAGAACGGCTGCCGCTGCGATAACAAATAACAAAAATATAATTCCGATTCCGCTCCTCCGCTTGCGGCGCGGCGTTCGGCTTTGAGCCGTCTCCAAACCATCACTCTCCTCTATGTCAGTAGATGCAGTATAAACTGAGTTATATACGAATATTGTATCAAAATAGTTACAGCTATGGGCATACTAAAACTTTCCGAAGGAAAATTTCAGCATCAAAAAAACGTGCAGATCAGCGGAATGCCGCATGCTGCACGTTTCTGTGTTGGTTCATAGCTCTGCTGGTTAATTAACTTGGCTTGCGCATGGAGGACAAACACCGTAAATCTCCATTCGATGTCCTTCAACCATAAATCCCGTTTCACTTGATGCTGCGCGTTCTGCATCGAGTAATGGCGGGTAATGAAAATCAACGATTGACCCGCATTTCTTGCATATCGCATGATAATGGTCGGATAGATCGGAATCGAACCGGCTAGAATCATCGCCATATGTCAATTCACGCAATAAGCCTGCTTCAACAAATAAACGCAGATTGTTATATATCGTAGCTACGCTCATGCTTGGATAATTAGGCGAGAGCGCTTTATAAATCTCATCTGCTGTCGGATGCGACATGGAATCCATCAAGTAGCTTAATATGGCGTGACGCTGCGGGGTCATACGGACGCCATTCATTTTCAACTGTTCAAGTGCTTGTGTTACGCTGGCTCCCATTCCCCTCACGCCTTTCTTAGTAATTATTCTTATTACTATTGTACGTTCTTCTTTCGGAATTTGTCAATGAAAGCGCATCTATATCATTGCCCAGCTTTTTTCAACGAAATACTGTTGTTCGCATTGACTTGTATACGGTGCGTTCCCGCCCCTACTGAGCCTCGAATCGTTTTCTTGCTTATATCGAACGGAAAATCGCTTGCAATATTGCCAAAAGTTACTGAACCATAGAGGGCAAAGTCGCCGACTTCGGGCAATACAAGCCGTATTTCGCCTACCGAGCTGTCCAAATCCCAGTCGCCGCCCACTTGATCGCTGCTCACCTCAATCGATCCATTTAACGTATCCGCTTTGATGGATGCGGCCGCTCCGGTTACTTTTATTTTACCGTTCTTCGTCTCTGCTTCAAGATCTCCGCCAACATCCTGCAGTTCCAAGCTTCCGTTCAATGTATTCGCGTACAGCTGACCTTTGATTCCAGTTGCTGCGATCGTACCGTTCTTCGTCTCGATCGAGCTGTCGCCGTTCACCTCTTGCAACTGAACATTACCGTTGATCCCTTTAACCTGAACTTCGCCTACGATATGATCGACCTTCACATTGCCGCTGCTGATTCGAATATCTAGACCGCCGGGAAGCAGCAAGCCTGACACGTCGACCGCGCCTAGCTCCGATTCGATCTTGAGCTTGACGGCACTCTTCATCTCTTGTTGCTCATCTGGAACGCTCGTAGATGAAGGGGCTAGCGGCGTAGCCGTAACATTCGCGGCCGTATCTGTAATATCAGGCGTAACTGCTGTTCCTTCGTCCGTAACGTCAGGCTGATCTGTCGTTATCGGCGGCGGTTCGGTAGCAATTGGCTCCTCGACATACACTTGATCGGATAGCGCCATAGGTACCGTCAACGTCAGATTCATTCTAGGCTTGTGGCTGCCGTTAGCCCCATAGGCTTGGCCTTTCGTTTCGAAGGCAACCTCGCTGCCCGGGGTTACTTTAACCGTCGATTGTTCCGCGATGGAATCTGCCTCGGCTTGGTCCTCCACATCGACCCATACCGTTGCAAGCAGCTCCATTTCCTCGACGTCACCGGAACGAACGGTAACTTGTCCATTCGGATTCACGATTCCAATAGACGAGATTTGCTCATCAAGCGGTACTTTAACAACCGTCTTATCATAGCGGAAGCCTTTTTCTTCGCCATATTCTGAAATGCCGCTTATGTCCACATTCCATTGATCGAGCCATCTAAAAGGAAAGTCGGCATACTGGGTAACTACATAAGCCATTAACGAAATAACAAGCGCAACCGAAATACCAGCAACGTCGAGTCTTAGCTTCTGTACGATTTTGCGCGAACGAAGACTGTATATAATCATTTCAATGCCAAGCATAATAAAGATAACCGGCCACCACTGGCCAAGCAGCGCAATATCATTGCGTCCCTGGATCTGATCCCATAGGAGTAAAGCGCCTACTGCTACAATTAATACGGCTGCCGTATATCGGCCTAATTTGAACATCGTCACCAACCTCTTCCGCCTATACGCCAATAATACAACAGCAATTCCTATAATAGCCGGACCTACGCTTAGCTCAGCCAGTTCATTCATCCATGGCAATATAAAATCAGGCGGCTTGACCAATAAGAAGAGCAGTCCTCCAGCAGCAGTAAGTGCTATCCCACGCGACAAACCAACATGGATAGGAGCTTCTTCTTCCCGCTCCAAGCTCTGCAACGAATCGTATACGCTCATGAAATAAAAGACGGGCAGCATCAATCCCAAATAAACGATAAGCAGCAAATGCCTGCCTCCATCCGAATCCGCCAACCGGATAATGGCTGTCACATCAATCAAATATCCAACCAGCAGCAGCAGTCCTCTCGGATATTGACCTGCATAGAGATGGCCCGTACCAGGCAATAGGAAAGCAAGAAGAACTGCCATCCATCTTCTTTTTTTGCGCTTTACTCCGAGCTTACCCAATGCACGCCCTCCAGATGCTTTATATGCTCCAGCAAGTCAAACAACGGTTCTGACTTAGGCATCAAAACATGAAAATGCAGCGCTATTCGCCCGTTGCCGTCTCCTTCGCTTTCTTGCAGCAGCATTTTACGAATCACGATCTGCTTGTCGCTGAGCAGTGTGTTAATGGAACGAAGAATTTCAGCCTGATCCGTTGCCTCTATCTTTAGCAATTGCTCCTTCTTCGCTCGTATATATCTTTTCTCCAGCTTATTGAATGCCCATAACGTAAGCAGGACCATCACCGTCGTTACCGAGGAAGCGAAGTAGAAGCCTGCGCCGACAGCAAGACCTATTGCCGATACAACCCATAGTGACGCCGCTGTCGTCAGACCGGTAATCGACTTTCCGGTGAACAGAATCGTACCCGCTCCGAGAAAGCCAACGCCTGTAATAACAGCCGCGGCTAGCCTTGCAGGGTCAACACGGACATTCGGTTCGTCGACGAACGCCGAGAAACCGTATATGGACAGCATCATAAGCAAGCATGATCCAAGACAGACGAGTATATTCGTGCGCAAGCCGGCGGCATGTTTCGCCTGCTCACGCTCAAAGCCAATTAGTCCGCCAAGCAGCAAGGCAAGCATAAGCCGTAAAAAAATATGAAGTTCGCTAATGTACCATGGGTTTTCAATTGGATTCATGTTCGATTCATCCCGACCTTTCTACACGTTATTGTAACATAATTGTATGCCAATCATCGTCCATACAGGCTAATACAATCATAGAAAAAGGCAGGCCGGGTGCTCCTTAGAGCTCCACAACCTGCCTTCTTGCTAATCACTACACTTGCCGCAAATATAATTCGCCGGCTTATTTCAGACGTTCAATCAGCAGCTTATTAACAAGCGCAGGATTCGCCTTGCCCTTCGTTTCCTTCATAATCTGGCCAACTAGGAAGCCAATAGCCTTATCCTTACCTGCTCTATAATCTTCAACCGATTGCGGATTCGCTTCGACAATTTGGTTCACGATGCCAACGAGCGCGCCTTCGTCGCTAATCTGAACGAGGCCTTGCTCCTCAACGATCTGTTGCGGCAGCTTGCCCGACTCCAGCATCGACTTGAACACAGTCTTGGCGATCTTGCCGTTGATCGTACCTTTCTCAAGCAGACCGATCATCTCGCCAAGCCCTTGGCCGGTAAGCTTAACAGCATCCAGCTCAAGGCTGTTCGCGTTCAAGTAACCAAGCAGATCGCCCATAATCCAGTTCGATACCGCCTTCGAGTCCTTCGTGTAGCTTAGGCTTTCCTCGAACAGATCAGCAAGTTTCTTCGATGAGGTGATTACTTCCGCATCGTATGATGGCAAGCTGTAGTCTGTTTTATAACGCGCCTTACGCGCATCCGGAAGCTCAGGAATGGTGCTGCGTACCGATTGCTTCCATTCCTCGCTAATATGCAGGCGGACAAGATCCGGGTCCGGGAAGTAACGATAGTCATGCGCTTCTTCCTTGCCGCGCATCGAGAACGACTTGCCTTGCGCATCGTCGAAGCGGCGCGTCTCTTGAATAACTTCGCCGCCGCTGTCTAGGATCTCAGCTTGACGGATTTGCTCATATTCAAGACCGCGTTGAACACCGCGGAACGAGTTCATATTTTTGAGCTCGGCGCGTGTGCCGAACTTCTCTTGCCCATAAGGACGCAAGCTGATGTTGGCATCACAGCGCAAGCTGCCTTCTTCCATCTTCACGTCCGATACATCGCAATATTGCATGATGGCCTTCAGCTTCTCGAGATAAGCTTTGGCTTCCTCAGGCGTGCGGATATCAGGCTCGGACACGATCTCAACGAGCGGCGTACCGACACGATTGAAGTCGACAAGCGACGCATAACCGCCGTCAACGTGAGTCAGCTTGCCGGCATCCTCCTCCAAGTGAAGGCGCGTAATGCCGATTCGCTTCGTCTCGCCGTTCACCTCGATATCGATCCAGCCGTTCTGACCGATCGGCTGATCGTATTGCGAGATTTGGTACGCTTTTGGTGAATCCGGATAGAAGTAGTTTTTGCGGTCGAACTTGCTGACGTCAGCAATATCGCAATTAATTGCCAAAGCGGCTTTCATCGCGTATTCAACCGCTTGGCGGTTCAGAACCGGCAGTACGCCGGGATGCCCCAAGCATACAGGGCAAGTATGTGTATTCGGCGGTGCGCCGAAAGCTGTGGAGCAGCCGCAGAAGATTTTGCTATTCGTATGGAGCTCCACATGGACTTCCAGCCCGATCACCGTCTCGTATTTGGTTGCTTCAGACATTCGTATCGATCCCTTCGTAAACGTATACGTATATAACCGCTTATCGCTCGCTTTATAGCTGCGGACGCATTTGGTGATGCTCGGTTTGCTGCTCGAATGCATGCGCGGCGCGCAGCACTGTCGATTCGTCGAACGCCTTGCCGATAATTTGAAGCCCGATCGGCAATCCGTCAGCTATGCCGCAAGGTACGCTGATCGCAGGAATGCCGGCAAGACTGACTGGAATCGTACAAATATCGTTCAAGTACATCGTAAGCGGATCGCCGACTTGCTCGCCGATACGGAAAGCAGGTGTCGGAGCAGTTGGACCGATAATAAGGTCGAACTTCTCGAACACTTGGTCGAAGTCCTGCTTGATGAGCGTTCTAACCTTCTGCGCCTTCAAATAATAAGCGTCATAATAACCGGAGCTAAGCGCGTAAGTACCCAACATAATACGGCGCTTCACTTCAGGACCGAAACCTTGGCTGCGCGACTTGCGGTACATATCGATTAGGTTGGCCGCGTCATCTGCACGAACGCCGTAACGCACGCCGTCGAAGCGTGCCAAGTTCGAGGAAGCCTCCGACGATGCGAGCAAGTAGTAAGTCGCAATCGCATAATCCGTATGCGGCAACGATACTTCTTCCCAAGTCGCTCCCATCGATTCGTATACTTGGAGCGCCTTCATGACCGCTTCCTTCACTCTTGGATCGATGCCCGCTCCTAGATACTCCTTCGGCACGCCGATACGGAGTCCCTTCACATCACCGGTCAATGCCGATGTGTAATCTGGAATATCAACGTTAGCGGATGTTGAATCGCTGGAATCATATCCTGCGATGGCTTGCAGTACGTAAGCCGAGTCTTCAACGTTTTTGGTCAATGGACCGATCTGGTCAAGCGACGAAGCGAACGCGACAAGACCAAAGCGCGATACTAAGCCGTATGTCGGCTTAAGACCGACGATACCGCAATAAGCTGCAGGCTGGCGAATCGAGCCGCCTGTGTCGGAGCCTAGCGAAAAGTATACTTGCCCTGCCGCAACCGATGCAGCAGAACCGCCGCTCGAGCCGCCCGGCACATAGTCCGTGTTCCACGGATTGCGGGTCGGGAAATAGCTCGAGTTCTCGTTCGAGCCGCCCATTGCGAACTCATCCATGTTAAGCTTGCCGATCGTCACGGATTGCGCGGCTTTCAGCTTGCGAACCGATGTTGCATCGTAGATCGGATTGTAGTTGCTTAGGAATTGGCTCGCGCAAGTCGTAAGCAAGCTATCCGTTACGATATTATCCTTAATGCCCGCAGGCAAGCCGAACAATAGGCCGCGCTCTCCGCCTTCTTGCAGCTGCTTGTCCAACTCTGCCGCTTGCTGCTTCGCATTTTCTTCATTTAATGTAATGAACGCTTTGATTGCCGAGTCCGTCTCCGCAATTCTCTTGTATGAAGCATCGACCAGCTCAGTGACCGATAGCTCCTTGTTGTTCAGCTTGTTATGTACGACCTGAAGGCGCAAATCAAACAATGCCAACAGTAGTTCCTCCCTTCAAAATAAACCAGTCTTATTATTCAAGCACCGCAGGCACTTTAATTTGTCCGTCTTCCTCGTCTGGCGCGTTCAGAAGTACTTTCTCAATCGGCAGCGATTCACGCTGCACGTCGTCGCGCATTACGTTCGTAATCGGCAGCACATGGCTGGTCGGTTCGACATTGTCGGTATCCAAACTGTTCAGCTTCTCCGCATATTTCAGTATCGCGTTAAGCTGCTCGGTGAATTGCGATTTCTCCCCGTCGGTCAGCTCAAGCCGCGCAAGCCTAGCCACATGCTCGACATCTTGTATCGTTATGCTCATAGGTGCATGATCCTCTCTCAAAGGTTTAGATGTTGCTTATCCTGCAATCATTCTTCCTATTATAGCTTAAGACCGCGAATAACATCAACGTTATGGCGTGATGAGTAGAAAGACCGCTCAGCCCGTTAATCAAATAACGGACGAAGCGGTCTTCTGTGCTTTCTAAATCCAGGCTTTCAAATTAATCTGGCGTATGAAGTCCGCAGGGCTAGTCGGTTCGGTGCTTGCCGTCTCGGCTTCCTCTTCTTCCGCTTCGCCCTTCATAATCCGATTAAACAACTGCTCGTTGTGCGTAGCCAGCGCATAGTCAATGAGAGCCTCTCGTTCAATACGATCGATCTCATCTTGGATAAGCACCTCTTCAAGCTCAACGTCCTCGTCCGGAACTAGAAAATTACGATTCGCCTTCGGTACTCGCAGCACGTAGTCGAATACGTTGTCTGCGTTACGATCGTAAGCAATAATATAGCCATAATCCCCGACGGGTAAATTTTGTTCGAAATGGTCAGCCACTATGACGACCTTTGTGCCTAATTGTAGCATCGTCCTCAACTCCTGTTTCATCGCCGCTGATTCTATCACTATTATCCTACTAAAAAATAATAGCGGTGTCCAATCGCGAGATAGAGAAGCTGCTGGAAATTATGATTTTTGCTAATGGAGCATGGTTAACGCCTTATCAATCTATTGCAGGCGATGCCCGCAGTACACCGATCGCAGCCGTAAGCGCTGCTGCTATTACAATAGTGCTGCTTACGAGCGACCAACCAAAAGCGGCTGTACCGTATTCGATATTCGCCGCCAGCTTCGAGGCGAAGCCTCCAAGCGCACCTGGACTCCAGCCTGCCTGCTTCGGAAGCAGTGACGCAAGCAAGGAAATGAACGCCGCAAGGCCAAGCGAAGAGAAAGCGGCTCCCGCCGGACTGCGTAGCAGCGTGCTGAACAATAACGTAAAGGACATCACGACCGTAATCCATAAGCCGTATACGAGGACGCTTGTTATAATCTGCATAGGCGGCACTGAACCGATTAACAACTCCGTATAATACCAAGCCCCCGCATATCCAAGGGCCAATGAGCCCCAAGCAAGAATTAGCATAGCTAACCACTTCGACAATATAAACGAAGTAATCGTTACCGGCTTCACAAGAATAAGCGATGCTGCCCCGCTATTCCTCTCGGTCGATACCGTTCCCATAAATACGAGTACAAGAACAAGCAAACCCATCGTCCCGAATTGCGACAGCGTCCCCGCCATTACACTCGGCGCGCTAGGCAATGGTATGTCGATAACCGCACCTTCGGGAAGATTGCCTGCTTGCTCCAAAATGACCGGCATGTAATAATTCGATACCGGCTGCATAATGCCGAGCAATAGGAATACAAGCGGTACCCAAATAAGCTTGAGGCTGCGGACAAGCTCCAGCAGCTCCTTCTGAATCATTACGAGTAAGCGCATTATTGGGACACCGCCTTCATGAAGAGATCTTCCAGGGTGGAATGGCCTACCTTCAAATCCAACAGTTTAATGTTCTCCCTCGCAAGCTCTTCAAGCAGCAATTGCCTTGCCGCTTGTACCTCAGTCACTTGAATCCGCCCTTGATTAGCAGTTACTTCTATGTCATCGATCAAATCGGCTAAATTTTCTCTCGAGGACGTTGACATTGATCCTTCGCGCTTCATCCGCTGCTTCATTCCTGTAAGCCATGACTGCGAGTGGGCATCATTATCTACCGTAAGCTCGATAATCGGCCTGCGGTTCTCGTTCTGAATGGCGGCAATCGCTCCTTGCAGGGCGATACGTCCCTCGCGAATAATGATGACATCATCACATAATGCCTCGGCATCGTGCAGTACATGCGTAGAGAACAATACTGTTGTCTCTTGCTTCAGTTCGCGAAGCAAGCTCAGCACTTCACGCCTGCCGACTGGATCAAGCGCCGATACCGGCTCATCCATGATGAGCAGCTTCGGACGATGAATAAGCGCTTGGGCAAGGCCAAGCCTTTGCTTCATTCCGCCGGAGTACGAGCCGATTTTTTTGCCGGCAGCCTTAGATAACCCTACTCGTTCCAGCAGATTCTTGGCAGACGACTTCGCCTCCGATGAAGTTAGCCCGCACAGTCTCCCGGCATACACGGCATATTCATATCCCGTCATCCAATTGTAGAAGGATGGCGCCTGCGGCAAATAACCGATCAACTCTCGCCTACTGCCGCCTTCTCGTATGCCTTGAATGCTAATTCGTCCACTCGTCGGAGCAAGCAGCCCGGCAATCATTCGAATAGTAGTCGTTTTTCCGGCCCCGTTCGGACCAAGTAATGCTACGCAATGGCTTTCTTGAATAGCGAAGCTCATATTTGTCACTGCCGCGAAGCTGCCGAACGTCTTGGTCAGCCCCTCCGCCTTCAGCAATACGGTCATCGTCCGTCTCTCCTTCCGAAGAGGAAGAATGCGATTGGTCCGAATAAGCTAACGAACACGATTATGAGAATCCACATAAGCTTCGGCCCTCTCGTTTGCTCCGCCTTAATACACAGCACAAGCGCGATTACCATTAAGACGATCTGTATGACGAGAATCGGCGCAATAATGGGCAGAAGAGTAGACAAATCTATCGTTTCATTTACAGTGTTCATGCAAAATCCCCCTAAATTGATTTAATCTTCGTTACCTTTACTGCGGTTAAGCCAACCGCTGCGAATAAAGATCCAATAGAAAATGAGCGGCAGCGGAAACTGTATCAGCCCCCATAACGCCCAAAACCATGGAAGGCGCTCCCGTTTGCGAGCATCAAGAAACAGCCACGTTGATTGCGTACCTAGGATGAGCAGCAGGAGCAACCAGAACCATACCGACTCCAGCATCATCTGTTCCATCGATGACTCACCTTCTTTTTGCCGAACATGACAGCTACATAACCTACTGCGGCGCATGCAATAACGGCCTGCAAAATCGCGAACCATACGATATCCCGCTCCAGCACCCACATCATGCCTCCAAATAGGAAGCAGCCGATCAGCCAAAGCAACAATAATTCCTTCCATTGCTTCCGGCGTAATGCTTGCTTATGAGCGCCTACTAGCGCCTCGAATTCAAACCGATCAGGCGTATAGGGTTTATGCGCATCATCGAACTGCTTAAGGGAATCTCCAACGCGACTATCGAACCAACGCTCATCGTCAGACCCTTTGTAAGGATTGTCATTGTCCATTATCGCCCAACTCCTTCCGTAACTGCTTCAAACCGTTATGCAGCCTTGATTTCACTGTGCCGACCGGCAGATCGAGCATGCTTGCAATTTCCTCCTGGGCATAACCGTAATAATATTTAAGCAAAACGGCTATCCGTATATCTCCGGCCATTCGCCCGATAGCGTCAAGCGCTTCCGGCCAATCCCCGAGCACCGTCTGCGTCTCGTAACGAATCGCTCGGAGCGTCTGCTCCTCTTGCACCCATCTGCGCTCACGCTCCTTGCTGCGAAGCCGATCGACATAGATACGGGATGCAATCGTAATGAGCCAAGTCGAGAACTTTGCTTTTCCTTGAAAACCACTGATCTTCTCAATCGCTCTTAGCATCGTCTCTTGCGTGACGTCCTCGGCATAACTTTTGTTCATCGTCAGCTTAAGCACATATTGATATAAGAAAGAATAATGCTGCTGCAGCAACTCCGAAAGCGCATGGGAATCGCCGCGAGCTGCTTTGCGTATTAGACCATGCTCATCAACCACTACAACGCTTCCTCCTTCTCTCTATCTATAGCTTTGACGCTTAAGCAGCCCATTTCGTTCATTCGTCATGAAAAAAACTGCGAAGGATTATTTTTCCTCGCAGTTATTCGTTATACGTATATTGTTATTTGTATGTCCTTCTACTATACCAACGCCATGCTTCTTCCACCTTAGTCTGCTCCAAACATGCTACCTGGTAATCGAATGGACTTCCCATCGCCTGCACGGACAACGAAAGCAATTGTTTGCGCATCTGACTGCGCGAGCGCTTTACGCGCATCACAACGATCTGCGGACGGCGGATCAAATAAGTTGACCGACCGATGAACCTTCGTCTTAACGTGAGCTGCCCATTCTCCAGGAGAAGACCTGCCGACTTGTAGCATGCATATCGCCAGCCAAGTACGAGAGGAAGCAATATAAGCGACCAAAGCGCAGCCGCCTTAAACAACACGATGGCTGCCGCACAGAGTACAATTGTTATAAGCAATGTGCTTCTTACATAATAAAGAAGCGCGCGCTTAGGAGCAGAGGCATATGCCGCATTAGAAGTGTCCTTCATCTGCGGCACGAACGCTTCGAGCAGCATCGGAATTTCTGCCCGTGACAAGTAAGGGTGCAGCATCAATTGCTCGTTTTTGTCCGAGGATACGATTTGAAGTTTCACCTCGGCATGGCCTAACGCTTGGCGAAGCAGTCCTTCTTTCACGATAACCGCCTGCACCTTCTTCGGATCGAATAAAAAAGTCTTTTTCTCCAGCAAGCCGTAGGACACCGATATTTCCTTCCCTACTCTTCTAGCCGTATAGCCGCTGTACTTCAATATATATAGCAGTATGGAAAGCACCCATGCCGCAGCAATGCCCAGTAGGACGATAACTCCGATTAAGAAATAACCTGGCATCAGACTCGTCGAATCTTCGACGACATTTTCGAAAAAGTGATCAGGCAGCAGCGCCTGAACGAAATCATCGGCGAATGAATACAGACCCGCTGCAAATGCCGCAACAAGACCAAAGTTCATCGAGGTCGCTGCCGCCTTCAGCAGCTTGACTGCATCAAGACGAAACGCTGCATCGTCGCGATCTGCCTCTAGATCCACCTGAGTACTGCTCCGATTCTGGGCAGCAGGCTTGTTAGATAAAGCCTGAACAACTTCCTCTCCTTGCGGAACAGTGTCAGCAGCAGGTATCTGGCCGCGAAGCACAAGCCGAATATGATTGGCTTCGCTAATCGATAGGGCAGGCAATATCCCATCCGCCTTCTTATTGCCGCCAGGCGTCTCGATCTTCACCTGTGCCACGCGAAGCAAGCGATGCACAAGCTGCTGCTCCACGTTAACAGAATGAATGCGGGTGAAATAGATCGTCTTCTCATCACGGAAGAAAACTCCTTTGCGAATGATGATGCGATCCGCTTCGAGCCAAAATCCGAATTTGCGCCATTCCAAATATCCAAGCACGAGCAATAACGCGGCCAAAGCGCCGCCTCCCGCATACCAATACCAGTCCAGCTCCGACCATGCCGTTCCCTTGACCAAAGCGATCAGGAGTAACGGAATAAAGCCTTGGATCGTATTCACAAGCGCAAAAAACACATATACGGGATGCAGCTTGCGGCGTTGTATTTCACTCATCCTGATCGTCCACCTTCGCCAGCTTGCCGATTCGCTGCTTAAGCTGCTGCGCTTCTTCCAGCTTCAGCCCGCTTATTTTATGCGTTGTCGCAGCCGTTACAACCGAGACGGCAGCGAGATCAAACTTGCGCATAAGCGGTCCGCTCTCCAGCTCCACATGCTGTACCCTCACCATCGGAACGAGCACATTGCTTATGAAGATAAGCCCAGATCGTATTTCCAGCTCATCCTCGAACAACTCATACTGAAACCTCGCATACTTCGCTTTCGGTATAATCCATGTAAAGAAAACAAGCGATAAGAGCAAGAGCCCTAAGCATATCCATACCGGAATAAACGTCCAGTCTTTCCATAACGCTAATAACGAATAAGTAATAATGACGAGCAAAAATACGCCATTCGTTATCATTTCGCTAATCCTGTACACCTTGATGTAGTCGGGATGCAGCCGCTTTGTCAGTTCATTGTTCATTGCAAGACTCCTTCTTCTTAAGGAAGTACGATGAGCCCCAGCTGCGTTCGCGTCAAGGCCCTCGCTCCTTCCGACTCTACAAGATAGCTGTTCTCTACACCGACGACGCCAAGCCCCGGCAACGTAAACTTCGGCTCGACGGCGATAACCATGCCTTCTTGCAGCGGTATCTCAAACCCTTTGGCTAGTACAGGCCACTCGTCGATCTCAAGACCGATGCCATGACCTAGAAACTTAGCTCGATCAGCGCCATAACCCATGAAATGATCAGCCAATCCCGCTGTCTCGGCTCCAGCAAGCGCATTAGCATATAACTGCGAGCATATAGCTCCCGGAATCATATTCTTCTCCGCTTCCAGCAGCAATTGCTCTGACAATTCATAGGCCTTCAATAACGGCTCGCTCAATTGCCCAATGACTGCCGTCCTTGTCTGATCAATGACATAACCATCGATGCAGCAGCCAATATCGATAAGTATCGGCTCATTGCGCTTAACCGCCATCCGGCTCACGCTTTGCGGAGAGGCAGCACCAAGTCCCAAGCCTCCGGCAGGACCATCGAAATAAGAAGGTACAGCTGCTGCCGCGCCCGAAATAACCATGCCGGTCGTAATCTCTTGATTGTAGCCGCGCATTCTCATCAGCCCGATATGACCGCGCTTCCTTAGCTTATATTCAAGCGAAGCCATCCATTCCAGCTCCGTTACGCCTTCCCTCAGCTCGCCGAGCGCTTCCTCCAGCGATTCGGATACGGCTAAAGCTGCCCGCTCAATGCGGCTAATCTCCCAAGGCGACTTGATCATTCGAAGCGTACGAATGATCCCCGATCCATCGACAAGACGGCAATGATCCGGGACTCCTAGCAGCTCGGCTAGCTTTAAATAAGTTTGAGCCGGCAGCACGTCAAGATCACAAGCAATCTTGGGCAGTTGGCCGGCGCCTAAGAGTTCTGGATAATCCTTCTCGAGAGTAGCCCTGAGCTGCTTGAAGCTGCCCAGCTCCTGCACGCGCAGAGGCGTCTCCTGCCCAGCACGCCATAGGCTGCGCTTCACATAGAAGGACGGCTCGCCGCTGCACGGAACCAATAAATATCCGTTCTGCATCGAGCCGCTCAAATAATAAATATCAACGTTTTGCGTAACCAAATACGCATCTATATGCCCTGCTTGCATGGCTGATTGCAGCTTCCTAATTCGCTCCCACACCAGCTCTGCTGGAATATCCATTGCTATATGTAAGTTGTTCATATGTTACGTGTTCAGCTCCTAACTCGAATTCCCTCCCCTTATTAGACCAATTTTCCAATTTTGCGTCAACCTGCTACTAGCTCTGCGGCCCCCTTTATATACCATTCGATCGGTTCAAGGATACGAAAAGCCCGCGGGTACTCCACTTTCGCAATGATAACGACGCTTGGCCTATAAAGCGTTACCTCATAGTCATAGCTATCGTTACGATAGATGTAAGGAAAGGTTTCTTCCGAGTTGACAATCTCGAATACGGCAAGCTCCAGCGGCTCGCGAAGAAACGAATCCGGCAACGGAACTCCCGCTTCGTTCAATCGCAGATTATGCTGCAGGTAAGCAGCAGCCGCTCGTGCCGCTTGCGTCGGAGCGATACGCAGCTCGCCGTTGCCAAGCGCCGTCACATCAATCTGCTGCGCGGCTGCATGGGCAGCCCGATTGATCGCATGTTTGCCGAGGAACAGTGTCTGCATCGCCATCTCCTCCTCCACTTGCATCATATGAATCGCTCCCCATACAGACATCATCATGACTATTAGCAGCAACTTGTACACGATATTGTTCCTTCCCTCGATCTATCTTTGGATTCTCCCTGCTTAAGGCACATATTCGCTCATCTTCATGCCGAACGCCTTCATTCTCCCGTTCGCGGGCGGCGGCGATATGCCGATCAGTCTGTCGATTTGAAATAAATTTTCATACGGATAGCTGGCAATCAGCGACAGCCCCGTTCCTCTCGGCAAGGGAGCGCTGGGATTCGTTGCATTAACCCCGCTCTCCGACTTCACTTCGAATAGGATCGACTCCCGCTTCAGGCCGAATGCTTCCATCCGGGACTTCGCCTGTTCAAGCATCGCAGCGCTAATATAGCCATAGCTTCCGCTCGCTCCTACCTCCAGCAAATAGTCGACTTCCTGCTGCAGCACGGCTTGCCTTACGATAAGCACATGCTTGTAGATTGGAGAGAACATCATCCAACATATAAGCCCCGCGAACAGAACGAACAATAAAATTTGCTTCATGGGCTCATCTGCCTTATATGATCGCTAATCGCTTCTCCAGCCCCGTTTACTTGGCTCTTCATTCCGCTGTCTCCTTCGGCAATTGCCGTGTATAAGAGCACAACCGTAATGAGCAGCAAAGTCGTTATTAGTATAGCCCTCATACTCCATCGCCTCCGACATGTTCCAACTCCTGAACGACGACAACATTCATTAAGGAACAAGCGCGCCAATCTTCGTGTTTGCGGCATTTCCTTGGGATTCGATCTGGCTGCTCGTTCCTGTTGTATCCTTAGCGATGATCGTGTTAAACAATACGATAACAACGACAAGAAGCATGACAGTCATTAGAATATTTCGCATGCGCATACACCTCCCTTCTATGGACTCGCGATGTAATTTGTTTCATCATTAGCTCAGTGATTGAAATAGTTTCTGACCTTCACGCACCCACGGATAAATAAATACCTGGAACGTATATAAGATGGGAATACCCGCTATGATGAACAGTACATACGACGTCGATTCCTTCTTACTCTCCTTGGCAAGCTCCAGCTTCTCTTTATAATCCTCAATCCTCGCTCGCAAAATATCGTAATACTGGCTGCTTTCATGCTGGCGCAGCGCGTCGATTGTCTCGACAAAGCTTAACCCTTCATCCGTGCCTAGCCGCCGCTTAAATCGCTGAAGCGCCTCGCCCGCATCGTGATACCATTCAGCGAGCAACCGCTCCAGTTCTGGACGCAAAGCTCTCGTAAAAGGAATGCATCGCAGCAGCTTGGCGTGGATATGAAGCGCCGAGTCTGACAAATACAAAAGCTGATTGCTCACTGCATAGATCTCCTTGGTCATTCGAAGCACCCGCACCTTCCGTATCGAGGAGAGCCATGTCTTGTCAACCATAAGCAGCATTCCTGAAACTAACAGAGCACCGACGAAATAACTGGTCGAGGCAGTCGCTATATGCAGAACGGCGGCGGTCAGGAGGATGATAGCCGCAGCAATTACCGTTGCAGCAATCCCGATTCGACGAGCTAATACGTACCAAGCGGCATCGAGCGTATACCCGCAGCCGCCAAGCAGCAGCTCGCGTTCAGTGAATGCCGCGCTCTTCCTAACTACTCCGAACAACCGCAGCCAGCTTGCCGGTGCCTCCTTCGTCCGCCAGCTCAGCAGCGACAGATGCTTCCAACGCATCTGTCGTCTCGGCAGCAGCTGCAGCAATACTCCTAGAGCCACTGCTGCGAATAGAAACTGTCCGACCGTTGCAGCAATCGCAATGAACGATGCCGTAAAGTGGTGCATAGAACATTCCCCTCCTCCTTCACATCTTCTTGCGCGATAACCAAAGCCCCATTAGGAACGATGCAAAGATAAGCACCATTGCGTTCAGCAGCATGTCTCTTCCGCCGGGATCGATCATGTAATAATAGTAAGAATTATCCCGGTTATACCGGATATTGATGCCGATGAAGAGGGCAAGGAAGAGCAGCGGCGAGAAGTTCGCAATCCGAATTTCCAGCAGACGATTCCGCTCCTGCTCGTTCGCTCTCCTTGCTTTGCGCATATCGGTAATGAGCTCCTTCAAGCTTTCCGTAATCGTGACACCCTCCGTTATCGCAACTCGCAGGATATTCGCGAAATAATCAGCCCATATGTGGCCTAGCGACGCCGATAATAATCGCAAGCTCGCTTCATCGTCGCCTCGTACCGACAGGTTGCGATACAATTGCTCGAATACCGCTTGCATCGGACCGAGCAACCGCCGCTCTTCAATAGCCCGCTGCAAGGCGATTCTGACTTGCCGCTCGCCCGTGACGAGATAACATTGATAGAACAGCTCAACCGCTGGCAAGAAATCGATCTGCGTCTTCATTCTCAGATTTGCGAGCATCGCTCGCAGCACCGTATATGGCAACAAGCCAAGGAGCAGACCGAACAGAACCGTTCCCTTCGCGCTTTGAAAAAACAGGCCGCCTACGGCTAATCCGACTAACAGCATCAATACCGAGCTAAAGGCGAGCGCTACCGGCTTCATACCCAGTTGAAGTGCTTCAAGCAATTCGGAGAGATGACGGTACAACCGTTCATTGCCCTTGAAAGCTTCGGTTAGTCGATAGCGAATGCCCGAGTGATTCTTATAACGGAGCCGATTTTGCAAATGACGATTGTCCATCCATAACTGAAGCAGGCTGTACAGAGCTACGAATAGGATAGCTCCCAGCAGCAGAAGCATCGCTAGAGAAGACCAACTAGCCATAAGCAGCACCTGATCTCGCAAGCCTCGCTGCAGCTCTTAACGATGGGGGACTAGGGAATCGCCAGTCATCTGCTTCCTCGTCGAACAGAGCCCACTCCCTTACGATCGTCCTTCCGTCCTCCCAGTACAGCTCTCCAATTCGGCTTACAATCCGCCGCCCTCGCCACAGCCTCATCT
This sequence comes from Paenibacillus sp. YIM B09110, assembly GCF_037167145.1. NCBI lineage: Bacteria > Bacillati > Bacillota > Bacilli > Caryophanales > Paenibacillaceae > Paenibacillus > Paenibacillus sp. YIM B09110. The sequence goes on from NZ_JBANSP010000008.1 coordinate 20,777, forward strand.
CAATACCTATCTCCGTCACATATTCCGTGATCCGCTTCGTAAGCCGATCGGGATTCATTCCGCGTCCATCAAGCATGCACATATCTGTAATCGCCTCCGGGACATCCTCAAGACAACCTGCGTGGACCGTCGTCATACTGCCGGAGTGTCCCCTCGTACATGCGCGCACATAAATGTTCGCATCCAAATCACGAATTTCCGCATGGATGATCCGCCTTGGCGACTGCCTAAGCGCAAGCTTGAACGCTTGATCCGACCGATGCTGCGGGTCGTCCTCCTCCGTCTCGTACTCGACGATGTTTTTGTCCGGGAAATCTCGGCCAAGCATCATTTCATGCCTGCCCTCGATTGTAATAATCCGTTCATCGGCCGGAAGCTCGGCAATGAGTGCCTTCATCAAATTCGTCTTTCCTGAATTCGTAGCACCGATAATGACGACATTGAAGCTCGCAGACAACACAGAGAGCAGCATGCTCCGTATTCTCCCGTTGATCGTTCGCAGTGCGGGAGCGCATAGCGCTTCCAGACTAAAGCTTCGCACCGTGTAGAAACGAATCGTCAGCGTTGGCGATGAGGTGAAGCCGAAGCCGGTCATCGTCACCCTAGAACCGTCTCGCAGCATGACCTCCGCCCATCGCTTGCGCGGATTAATTCGGTCGTTGTTATACAGCACTAAGTTTTGCTGAATTCGCTCGACGTCTCTTACGCTCTCGAAGGAGTAATCGGAAGCCGTTGTCTGGCCGCCCCTCACCTCGAAAATCCGCTTGCCCACGACTTGAATTTCTTCCAGCCCCTCCTTATCGGCAAGCACCAGCTCAAGCACATTAAGTCCGATTACTTCAGCGAACAGCGCTTCTGCTAATGTCTGAAACGGCTGCTGCACATCTTCGAGCGTATGAATGCGAAGCCGAATGAGACGATCCGTTATAACCGCGAGCACCTGCTCCCGCTCTTGAACGAAGCCAAGCACCGCTCGATTAAGCGTCTCCGTGTATTGCTTGCGCTCGAACTCGGTCAATCCTTGAGGGGCGCTCAAGTACGACCGTATATCTTCCGCCAGCCGCTGAAACTCGGTCGGCTCATTGTCCGCATGATGACTAATCCCTTCCTGCTTGTCTGCCGCCATACGGGCGGGTCTGACCTGCGCGGCGAATTCGGTTGGCGAGAACTTCCCTTGCCCGGCCGTCATGAACTGCTTCCTCTGCGGTGCGTCATTAGCTTGCGATGCCATGGCTGCGTCCTGCCTGGCTTGAAAATGGGGTGTATTCCATGCCGCTGCATCAATTGTTTGGCAGGCTCGTCCATCGCTTGCTTGCCTTGTGCGTCACTGCGCAGCCATTCCTCATAGCGCCCGCTATCGAGTTGACTGAACAATGACTCGCCAAGCTTGAACTGACCGAACGATGTTGTACCGAGCTCCTTGCATATTTCTTTCATTCGATAACCTCCGCTTCCATGCGAATTGTGTATAATAACTGTTTCATATTGATCGGGTGTAACGCCGAACAACGGCGATACTTGATTAATCCAGCGCTTGCCGTCCTCTTGAAAATGCGAAAGCGCGGGCGTCGTAACAAGGATCCGCACATCTGCCATCCGCAGCGCGCAAACCGTAGCAGCATTGTCCCAATAAGCGCTGACATCCATAATTACGTACGCGAATGTCTCTCGCGCAACGTCCAATAAGTGATTCACTTCCTCCGGTGAGAAAAACTCCGCTTGATCCCTAACCAGATTGCCGAATAAGACATGTAGATTGGGCAGCTTCGTAATCGGACTGGCCGCTCTTCGCAGCTTGTCCGGAGTCAGCGTTCGCGCGATGAGCTCCGGCCTGAGCTTGTCGAGCGACACCTCGGGTTCATCCTCCCCCAGGAAACGATGAACCTTTGCGCTCTTCAGGTTCAAGCAGAAATAGGCAATCGGATCACTGCTTGCCCCCGCCATACGATAGGCGGTCGCAAAGGAGGCTGCAGTCGTACCGATATTCGGCGTTGTCCCGACGAAAGCGGCCAGCGAGGCATCTTGCCGGCTCACGACCCAGCCCCCTCGCCGCCGACCGCATCGACATTCAACGACTCCGGGCTATAGGCAACAACAACCTTCAGCTTCCCGTCCTTGCACAGCCCATCGAGCTCCAGCCACTGTTCTTCTGTCATGTTGAGATTCAAATACTCGATCATCCCGTTCGCTTCCCGCCTGGAAGCGTACATCTTCTCCTTATCGCCATCCGCCATCGACATTAGGTTCGGATTGTCCATATTGTCGATTTCGACATTGCCAGACGACTTCACGGAGGCCACGACTATGCTCTCGCCGAACAGCCTTCGTGATGGTGTTCCTTCGCCGGATGCGTAGAGCAGCACTTTATCTCCCGCTCGTATGCCGTTCGAAATCGAACGGACATACTCCTTCGGAATTTGGAAGGTGGATTCCTTTGGCTTCGGCTGCAAGTAATAGCTGCCGACCTTCCAATCGAGAATCGGCTCTCCCGCCCCTAGCGGTATGACCGTCTCCTTGCCTTGCGCAGCATCAGCGTCAACCATCATATTCGGCTCCCATGCTGATTCCGGAATATGCTTATAGGTCAGCATATTTGTCGTCAGTCTCTCGCCTGCGCTTATGAAGCGACTTGGCACAACGACCGCAATCGTTCCTTCCCTCTCCATTTGGATTCGCTGCAGTTGATACAGCCCCGCTACGAGCGATGCCGATAAAAGCGCTGCAATCAAGCTAATCCATATATTCCTTCGTCTGTTCATCGCCTCTCCTCCCCGAGCGCATAAAAAAAGAACGCAGCGGCAGCCCTTCGGCTATACCACATGCGTTCTTCGCAAAACTTGCTCTCATATATGAATTCAACAACCAACTACGCTCATAATAGCAAATGACTGAATATTTTGTCTATCATTATTTTTCCAATTGTTTCTATAAAGGCTTGCGACATAGCAAAAACAAGCCATATAACATGGGAATGTCGTCATTCCATACCATGTCAATGGCTTGCTCCAAACGCCCAGACGTCATTTAAAAATCGATTAAGCCTACACTAATCAACAGTGCATCGTCAACTTTACGCATCGTTTCGTCGTCCAAATGCGTTATTTTGTCGGTCAGACGCTGCTTATCGATCGTGCGAATCTGCTCAAGCAGAACAACGGAATCACGATCAAAGCCATGCGTTGCCGCCTCCATCTCGACGTGGGTGGGCAGCTTCGCCTTTTGGATTTGAGCCGTAATAGCCGCGACGATAACGGTCGGGCTGAATCGGTTGCCGATGTCATTCTGAATAACGAGCACCGGTCGTACACCGCCTTGCTCCGATCCGACTACGGGTGATAAATCCGCAAAAAACACATCTCCGCGTTTTACGATCAAGCTCTACACCCCGCTTACGAGACGGCCAAGCGTATGATCGGCTTCTTCCTCCGCTTGAAAAGCTTCCGAGGCCATGTTCAGGTTAATTTTCGCCATCTCCATGTATCCGCGCTGCATCGACTCACGGATTTGACGTTTTTTGCGCTCCACGAGATACAGCTTCATGGCCTGCCGAATAAATTCGCTGCGGTTTGAATTTTCTTTGGCGACAATTCCGTCAACCTCCTCCAGCAAATGATCGGGCAGGCTAATCATGATTCTTTTCGTATTTTGCACATTGGCCACCGAACTCGCACCCCCAAAACTTTTCCAAAACCTTAATACTCATTATTGCAATATATTGCCGACACTATACTCAAACATATCTATGTCAGCCGTATATCAAATATGCTGTATGTCTTCATGCATCATCCCGGTAGATCAACTGTCATACTACATTCGCTTTAAAGTGCGAAAATCCTTTTGCATAACCACAAATAACCACATGTAATTTTTGGAAAATGATTCAAGCGAGTGCGTTCGTAATAGCCGTGACCTGTCCGTCCTTAACATAAATCCGTGGAACTCGTGCCGCAATCATGCAGATCAGCTCGTAATTAATGGTCCCTAACTGGTCCGCAACTTCCCCGACCGTAATAACCGACGCGCCTTGACGACCGATCAGTACAACCTCTTCGCCAGCTTGAACGGGCGCAGGTTGAGCTTCCGTCTGTGCCCCGTCAAGCGCTATCATGCATTGATCCATGCAGATCGTGCCCCGAATCGGCAGCCGCACCCCGCGTACGAGACCGTGTGCCTTGCCTGTCAGCATACGGCTGAAGCCGTCGGCATAACCGATCGGCAGCGTGCCGATAAGCTCCTCGCCTGCAGTAAAATATCGAGTGCCATAGCTAATGCCCCAGCCTTCAGGCGCCTTCTTCACCATCGCAACTTCGGTCTTCAGCGACAGGACTGGCTCAAGTGCAATTCGCTGGTTATTCACCTCTGCAGAAGGATACAAGCCATACATGCTAATGCCGAGCCTTAGCATCCCGCCCGCCCATTCAGGCGTGTCGATCCCAGCAGCGCTATTCGCTGCATGAATAATAGGGATAGGCAGCTCCTCGCGGCGGACGAACTCCGCAACCTCACTGAAACGATCATGCTGCAGCTTCGTGTAGCTTTTGTCAGCTTCGTCAGCGCGGGCAAAGTGAGTGAACATCCCTTCCACCTCTAGCTGCTCCACGTTGAGCGCCTTCCTGATAAAAGCTTGCGCAGCCTGAGCGCCCACGATACCGAGTCTTCCCATGCCTGTGTCGATTTTAATATGAACCTTCAGCTTGCGGCCTTCGCGATCTCCTGGAAGCTTGGCTGCCGCTTCAATGATATCGTCTCTGAACAAGCTAATCGTCACATCATTATCTCTTGCTGCCTGCAGCCCATCCGCAGGAACAAAGCCGAGCACCAGAATTGGCGTTCGAATACCGGCATTACGCAATTGAAGCGCTTCGTCAAGGAAGGCGACACCCAAGTAATCAACTCCGGCGCGCTCCGCTTCCCTTGCAATCTCGACAGCTCCATGTCCATATGCATTGGCTTTCACCGATGCCATAAGCCGGCAATCCGCCGGCATCGCTTGCCTGAACGCCTGCAAATTACGATTCAACGCATCTAAATTTATTTCTACCCTCGTCGGGCGATAAAACGATTCCAAGTCGTTCACCTTCTCCTCATCTGACAGCCACAACAGTCCGAGCAGCAAACATCAATAGAAATAATGTTAAACGTTGCTGCTAAGACTGTCAATGAAATGGCATCCAGATTCCACTAGAACGTCTTGGAAATTAAGGTAGGCTGCTTCTATTACTTATCGATCTCGCCTTGCACGGATTGGGCGATCTTAATCATCTCGGATTGCGGCAGATTCGCGCTTGTAAGACGGAATTGACTGCCCTCGTACGTCCATGTAAGTGTCTTCTGATCGTTATCCGCGGCGTTTGTCAATTCGCCGATCGTGAAGCCCAGATCAACCATATCGCCGGCTACTAGCGAGGTTGCCATATCCTTAGGCTGCGTCTGAATTAGCGTGTAGCTGTATTCGCCAGAGTAACGGTTCATGACGCCAGGGTTGCCTCCGAACACGATATCAATCATGTCTTGCCATGTCGCGCCTTCAGGCGTGTAAGACGGTCCCATTGCAACGAATGGCGCGTCCGCATCATTTTCCGTTCCAGCCGATGTTTCTTCATCGTCCTTATTCACCGCATCCGGATCGCTGCTATTGCCCGATCCTTCTTGCTCGCCGCCAACGGCGCTATTGTCCGGCGACTTGTCGCCTTCCGTTGCTTGATCGCCTTCAGCGGATGCATCATCCTCTTGAACCGCCGCGTCGTTGCCGCTATTCTCGGCCGATGCGTTATCATCATCCTGCTCAGGGATCGCGACAGTCGGTTCATCGCTGCTTTGGCTCGATGGAGCTGCATTCATGTTGGCTTCCGTCTCGAACACGCTCTTATCGAACTTCTGTCCGAACTCGAAGGAATCGAACTTCACTTCGACCATGACAGCTGCATTCGTGTCGCTGACTTCTACCTTCGACGGACGATAGTTCGATTTGTTCAGCCAAATTTTTTGGCGGGCAAGCGAGCCGTTATTGTAGTTGGCCATCACATCGAACACATAATCATTCTCTTCGACCGCGAATTCACGCTGGCCGTCCACGAGAATGCTTTGAACGAGCGTTTGATATAAGTACACTTGGCCTTGATTTTGCGGCCAATCGCTTTGGAAGCGGAATACTTTATTGAGCTTAGGCGTTAATACGAATACACCGTCATCGTTGCGAAGCACAATTTGGGTAATATCCTTTTCCTCATTCGTCAGCTTAATCCGGTAATAGCTTGGCTTCTGATAAGATACCTCCACCTTGTACGTGAGCGGCTGTTGACTCGTATTCAGCGTCATCGTCCCGCTTCCTTGATAGCTCTCCATACTGTTGACTACTTTGTCGAGATCCTTAATCACGGACTCGGCGTCCTTCGTACCGCAAGCGGCTGCTATTAATGAGAAACATAACAAGATTGCCGCGGTCCATGCAATGCGACGCATGAAATCATCCCCTCTGCACAATGTTTTATAACTGATACCAATCATATGAGGGGACTTGACCAATTATGCGGACTGGCATGTGCTTGACCCATAGAAATTAATCACATGCAAATAAGAGAAAGACGCCGAAACCGATTCGGCGCCTTTCTCTTATTTTCCGTTGCGATATTGCTCCGGCGATGTAAGAACAGACTTTTCAAATACGCGGTAGAACTGGCTTGGCGTTGAGAAGCCCAGCATGAAGCTTATTTCCGTAACCGTATGCGACGTTCGCCGAAGGAGCCGCTTCGCTTCCTCTACACGAAGATGGAGCACGTATTGATAGGGCGAATAGCCGGTAGCCGCTTTAAATGATCGGATAAAATGAAACCTGCTCTGAAGTGCTACGGCTGCCGCGTCGTCGATCTTAATAGACTCCGTATAATGAGCGCGAAGATACTCCATTGCCTCCATCAAGTGTCTGTCTGAGGGGCTGAACCGGCGTTTCTGCTCCGTATCCAGCTGCCGCCTTCCTTCGCCCCCCCACATAAGCTGCTGCAAATCGTCCAAAATTCGCGTTTCCGATTCTTGCGCGGCTAACAACTCTACGCTTGGATGCTCAAAGGCCAAATCCATCCATCTTCGAAAATAAGCTTTGACGATACCGGGTTCGATCCACTTGCGCAGTGCGACCTCGTCCCGCTCACCAGGGGGAGCGACATGAAATCGATCGCCTCGCGCAATTGCGATAATGACACCCGCGTCATCTCCCATATGGAAGCAGTGGCGGTCACTAGGATGAAGCAGCAACGCTTCCCCTGGCGTTAGCGCTATCTGCTTGTTCTCATGCGTAAAATAGCAGGTTCCGTGCGTCGGAATCGTCATTTGAAAATGTCCTTCATGAGAATGAAGAATATTTTCGAACCGGTTCACGATTTGAACGATCTCAACCTGCGGCAGCGTTAATTGGATCTGCATCGTCTATCACCTATTTCTATCGTTATAGCAAATCGTGCTCAAAGTCCAGCAACTATCGCAACGACTCGAAAGCAAGCTTGGCTGTAGTATTAGAGAATCATTTATTTAGAGAGGATGTTCTTAAATGTCGCAAAGAGTTGCTGTCGCCGCAAGCACAAACACAGCATTCACGATTTTACTCGGCGTAAGCGCTGCGCATCTGCTAAACGATGTGATGCAATCTGTTGTACCTGCCGTATTCCCATTGTTTCAGCAAAAGCTTCATCTCAGCTTCGCCGAGATTGGCTGGGTCGCGTTCGCGCTGAATATTTCGGCCTCGGTGCTGCAGCCTCTAATCGGATATTACACCGATCGGAGACCCATGCCAAGTCTATTGCCGCTGGGCATGGTATTTACGCTGCTGGGCATGATCGGATTCGCGCTCGCCCCTTCTCTCGCTTACCTGCTGCTTGCATCTGTTTTTATCGGCATCGGCTCCTCTGTTCTCCATCCCGAGTCGTCGCGTGTTGCTCATCTTGCTGCGGGCAAAGGCAAAGGAATTGCACAATCGATCTTCCAGGTGGGAGGAAATACAGGACAAGCGCTAGCGCCTCTTATGGTAGCTTATATCATTAGCCCTCAAGGGCAATACGGATTTCTATGGTTTACCTTGCTTGCCGTCATCGGAATCGTATTGCAAGCGCGAATCAGCAAATGGTATCGGTTGCAGATCCGTTCCTCCGCTCCGAAAGCCAAAGCGAAGGCTGCAGCCAAATCTACTTTCAGCAAGCCGTTTATTCTGTATGTCATGTCGATTCTCGTTCTAATGTTGTTTTCCAAATTCGTCTATCTTGCAAGCATGAGCGGATACTATTCCTTTTATTATATGGAGAAATACGACCTAAGCTTAAAAAGCGCCCAAATGTGCTTGTTCGCCCTTCAATTCGCGGGCATGGCTGGCACCTTCCTCGGCGGCCCTTTGGCTGACCGGTTCGGACGTCAGAAGGTGATTTGGTTTTCCATTCTTGGCACCGCGCCGTTCTCCCTTCTGCTGCCCTATGCCAGTCCAACCGGCGCAGTCCTGCTGTGCCTCGCAATAGGGCTCATTCTCATGTCAGGCTTCTCCGTCATTATCGTGTATGCGCAAGAAATGCTGCCTGGGCATGTCGGGACGATCGCTGGCTTATTCTTCGGCGTATCGTTCGGACTAGGAGGGCTTGGCTCCGTCGTTATGGGCTCCATGATCGACGCCTACGGCGTAGAGCAAATCATCAAAGTATGCGCCTTCCTCCCTCTGTTAGGGCTGCTAGCGCTGCTCCTGCCTAAGGATTCTGTCCTTATGCAGAGAAGCTCATAAAACAGCTTCCCCCGTCAGACGTCGCATCTCCTCCCCGTCTTAAGCCTAGTTCCCAAAACCGACCGCGGACTGTTACGAAAGCTTCCTCGGCTCTTTACAATAAAGGTATAGCTGAGAGGCAGAAAGGAATGGTTAACCATGAAAAAACTGTTTCGTTCAACAACGGACAGCAAGCTATCGGGACTTTGCGGAGGAATTGGCGAGTGGATGGGCATTGACCCTACAATTGTACGACTATTAGTCGTGATCGCATCGTTCTTCAGCTTCGGAGCAGTGGCTGTCATCTACTTAATCGCCACGCTGGTTGTTCCAAAAGCAAGCCAAGATTTCAGATTCGTAGATCACTACTAAAATGAACGGACAAGCGTAAACGGCTATCGCCATCCTCTGGCGGCGTAAGCACTCGTTTCGCGGATGAAATATAAGCCTAGTATAAGAGCAATTTTATACTTTCTTATATTAAATAAAAGGGAGAGCTGATGAAGATGGGAATATTGCAACGTGTACTTAACATGACGAAGGCAGCGGCCAATGAGATGTTGGACAAGATGGAAAATCCGGTTATGATGCTGAATCATTATTTACGCGACTTGGATGAGGAAATTGCTGGGGCAGAGCGAGCTTTGCCGCAGCAGCAAGCACAAGCCCGCATGCTTCAAGCGAAGCTTACAGAGCTGAATGAGCAGGTTGCTTATTACGAGGGCAAAGCGATTCAAGCGGCCTCGGAACAACGTGAAGCGGATGCTAGGCTTGCTCTCGAGGCGAAGCTGCTGTACATGGAGCAAGTGGAAGAGAAAACGCGCTTGCTGCAAATTGCAACCAATGCCTCTGCCGAGCTTGCGCTGCGCATCGAGAGTTTAAAAGAAGAGAAGACGCGCCTGCAAAGCAAGCGTACTGAGCTGATTGCCCGCGTTAGACAAAGCGGCGACGTTGCCGGCGGGCCGTCATCGCAGTCGCTCCAAGGCAGCGATGCTTCGAGAGGGTTCGAACGAATCGAGCAAAAGGTAATGGAATGGGAAGCTCAGCAAGAGCTGTCCAAGAGCAATTATCCATCGTCGTCAATAACGCAAAACCATGCATTTGAGCAACAGAACGAGCTGCGCAATGCGAAGGTTGATGAAGAACTGAAGCGTCTGCTGGAGAAGAAATCCGTGACAGCCGGCTAAGTTCGATTCGATAACCGATACGGCTTTACCTTCAAGAAACCGTCTTGCTTTCAGCAAGGCGGTTTATCTATTATACTAGCTTATAATCCCATTACCGAAAGGATGGTTCCATCATGTTCACGCGTCCCGCAAGCGACGAATACATCCGTTACCAAAATCAATACATAAGTATTGTTCCCGAAGGTAACATTATTGAGTTGCTAGAGCGTCAACAGGACGATACGGTCAACTATTTCTCTTCACTGAACGAGCAGCAAGCCTTATACCGCTATGCTGCGGGCAAGTGGAGCTTGAAGGAAGTGCTCGGACACATTGCCGATACGGAAGCCATTATGAGCTATCGACTGCTTCGCATTGCCAGAGGCGATCGGACGGCACTGCCCGGATTCGAGCAAGATGATTATATAGAGCCCGCGTCCTTCGACACCCTCTCGAACGAAGAACTGCTCGAGCGTTATACAAGCATTCGCCGTTCATCCTTGTCTCTGCTTCGCACATTGCCGATCACCGCACCTGCAAGACGCGGTATCGTCAATAACCATGAGATGTCTGTCAATGCGCTTGCGTATGTTATTGCCGGCCATGAGCTGCATCATATGAATATTATTCGCGAGAGATACAACGCCTAGCTCCTCCACTATAACAAAGCAAGCCCCGGTCGCGTGAACGCTTCTGGGGCTTGCTTTGCTACGTTAGTTCAAGTTATTCGATTAATTGGAGCATCTTCACGATCGAGGAGACAGCTTCTGCTCTCGTCGTCAACGTCTTCGGCATAAATACTAGGCTATCCTCGCCGCCTACGACGAGAATCCCATGCGCTTTGCCGGCAGCAACCGCCTTTTTGGCCCACTGAGGTATTGCGGCATCATCCGTATAACCTGTCGTTGCGACTTCCGGCGTTGCAAGGCCGGATGCCCTTACGATCATCGCCGCCATTTCCGTATGCGATATATTTTTGGCCGGTTGGAATGTGCCGTCGGTATAGCCGCTTATAATTCCGAGCTGCACAGCCTGCGATACCGCCTTGACTGCCCATGTCCCTATGGCGGCCTTATCCTTGAATCCAAGTGCAGACCCTTGGACATCCGGCTTTAGTCCATTCATCAACATGACCGCAAATTCAGCCCTCGTAATATTGCCGTCAGGCCTAAACGTTCCATTCGGGTATCCCTTCGTAATGCCTCTCGTTACAGCCTCTTCAATATAAGTGCCGGCCCAATGTCCGCTCGTATCCGAGAAGGCTTCAGGCGCTGCTCCAGCCGTAACGACGACCGCCGCCGTATCCGAGCGCCCGCGTTCAACGGTACGAACAGTGATGATGGCCGTTCCTTCCGCTATTCCCGTTACTTTGCCCTTCGCGTTAACAGTCGCGATGGACGGATTGCTCGACTCCCAAACAACGTTCTTGTTCACGGCATTGTCCGGAGCAACTGTAGCGAGCAAAACATCGCTGCTGCCCGCTTCAAGCGTCAGAGAAGCTTTGTTCAAATGGACATTGTCGACGCCAACCTTGCCTAACGCATACAACTTATTCGAACTAAGCACGTAAACCGTTCCATCTTTGCCGAACACAGGGGAATAATCGAACCCATATCCATCTGGTATATCGTATTTCCAAATCGCGTTGCCACTCTTATCGTAAGCTCTTACTTGCCTATTCCCTGTCGTCAGCCATAGATTTCCGTCCGGTCCGATCCGAATCGGATTGACATAACTCAGCTTCAAATCCTTCATCCACAACTGTAAGCCATTCGGTTTTAGTGCAATCAGCTTGCCTGTATTGGATAGCGCATAGATGAATCCATCCTTATCTACGGCCGCGGATACTTGCTCCGCACCGCTAATGGTAAGAATCCATTTGAGAACTCCATCTGCAGTGAAGCCAAATAAATTGCCATCTGTAGCAGGGACGAGGATTAATCCGTCTTTGTTAATAACGGGCGTGTTGGATTTACCTTTAATGGATTCATTGGCCGTAAGCGACTTGTTCCACTGCAAAACGCCTTTGGACGATAGCTTATAGAGATTGCCTAAGGAAGAAACGAAATAGATTGACCCATCCGATGCAACAGTCGGGGCAAACGATGCTGCTTCGCCTGCCGGTAGAGGGAACTTCCATTTAATCGCGCCGCTATTCTTATTGAGTGCCAGAAGCGCTCCTCCCGCACCCATATAAATCGTGCCGTCCGCCGCAAACGCAGGCTTCGAACTCATTGGCGCATCAATTGCCCACTTGACTGACTTGTTTGGAAGAAACGCCATCGTAAGATCCATGTATCCTGCATATACCGTACCATCTGATCCAATACCTGCCGTTTTCGTGAGCGGATTATAATTGGCCGAGTCGTCTGCATCCCAGAACCACTTTCTTTCGCCAGCCTCGGAAATTGCGGCCAATCCGTCTTCGAACGTATACTTATCGCTCTGCTCGATATAGATGGTGCCGTCAGGCGAAACGATCGGATCTCCCGTCATCTCAAACCCGTCCAGTTGCCACCTCAATGGAAGAACGGCAGGTTCTTTCGTTACTAGAATTGGCGGTAAATCAATAGGCAGCTCAATAATCGGCACATCGATATCAATATCTATAGCCGGTAGAGCATATGGCTCCAGCTTCGGCTTGACCGAGGCAGCGTTCGCCCCCAAAGCAGGCACTACCATCAAACAGGCCAATAAAACAGCCAACACCCTCGTTATTGAATTGAACTTTATCATTCCATCCCGACCTCCCAGCACATGGCTGAAACATGATAAAAAACCCTAATTTTCATCACGTATCGTACCATATGCTAAGCGCGAAATATCGCGAATAAACACGAAACCCAAAATAGTGCTTGAGTACGATTTCTTGCTACATAGCTATTCTGGAAAGCACGACCGCTGCCTCGGCACGGCTTAATGTTTTGCGCGGATCGAACGTACCGTTATCATAGCCTTTGATAAGCCCGGCGTTAACGGAAGCTCCCACTAATCCCTTGTATTCAGCCATAAGCTCACTTTTGTTAATATATGGAATATTGAAGATTTGCATAGAAAAAACCTTCGAAATAGAAGGTCTCTGGATCGTCGGTTTAACTATTTTCGGACCGCCTCAACGTACATAAGCTTGTCGCAAGTCCCCCCGCGGTGATCGTCATGAGCGAGAGAAAGAAGCTGTCGCCCGGGAGTATCCATTCACCAATGCTGATGATGAGCAAGTCGATAACTAACACGATGATGCCTACATTAATCTTGATATGCTCTGATAAGTATTCCGCGATCAAATCCATTCCGCCCGTCGATACATGCTGCCTTAGCATAACGCCGATGCCCGTTCCGATCGCCAAGCCGCCGACTACGGCTCTTGTGAACGGCGTCCATTCAATATAGTAGCTGAAATAATATTGATACGGCTCCATGAAATCGATCACATAACTAGAAAGCAATAAACCGCTTACGCTAATATAGAGCAGCTCTCGATTGTAGAACCATGCAAGCACGAAGATCGGTATGCTGCACAACAGCATAATCAACCCAATTTTGATATCGAAAACGTAATTGATGATGAGCGCTACGCCAATGATGCCGCCATCCAGAATGCCGAGCGGCACGACGAAAAAATTAATCCCGATAGCGATGAGTATGCTGCCGATTACGATGGCCCCGATTTTTTTCAACGAAAACATATTCACCAGTCCCCTATAATAGCCTGTCTGATATATATGTTCCTCATGGGCTTGTCATGATCGATTAATAGGAATGAATTGGATATTAGCTTCCAACGAAACGAATTAGTGCTGCAGTCGTACATAAGGAGTGCCAAACCATATGCAATATTATACAATTGGTATAGGTGTTTATTTATCAGCATATAAGAGGTGAATCATTTGGCAGTAGTAGAGGTTGTCAAATATGATGGAAGTCCTGACGTGTTCGCGTGGAAATATCCGAATGAAGAGATGGGCACTTGGACTCAGCTTATCGTCAATCAATCGCAGGAGGCTATCCTGTTCAAGGGAGGCCGGGCGCTCGATTTATTCGGACCTGGGCGGCATACGCTTAGCACTTACAACATTCCTTTCCTGAAAGATCTCATTAATATTCCGTTTGGCGGCAAGTCGCCGTTCACTGCGGAGGTATGGTACGTGAACCGTGCAACCGTGCTTGATGTGAAATGGGGCACAGCCTCCCCCGTCAAGCTGCAGGATCCGAAATACAATGTCATCGTGCCCGTGAGAGCGTTCGGCCAGTTCGGCATTACGATCGAGGACTCGCGCAAGTTTCTCGTCAAGCTCGTCGGTACGGTCAGCGAGTTCACGCAAAACAGCCTGTCCAAATATATCCGCGGCGTGCTTATGATGAATATCAATGAAATATTATCCTCCTATCTCGTTCTTAAAAAAATAAGCATATTGGAGATTAACGCCTATATTAGCGAGATTTCCGCCCATGTCGAAGCTAAAGTGAAGACGATGCTTGAGCCGTTCGGCATCCTGCTCCACAACTTCTACATTGACTCCATCAGCTCGCCTGAGGATGATCCGTCGATCGTCAAGCTCCGCGACGCGCTTGCACGCAAAGCCGAAATGGATATTATCGGGTACAACTATCAGCAAGAGAGAACGTTCGATACGCTTGAAGGGGCAGCCAAAAACGAAGGCAGCGCTCAGGCGTCTCTGCTTGGCGCCGGCCTTGGCTTCGGCATGGGTACTAACCTTGGCGGAGCTTTCGGCAATCAGATGGGCCAGCTTGGCGGCATCTTGAATACGGGTTCGAGCGTATCGAATAGAACCTGTCCTTCCTGCAATAGCGTAAACGATATCAACTCTCGCTTCTGCAACGGCTGCGGCAAACCTCTCGCGGGCACTGTCGGTACAGGCGGCGGTCCCGCTCCTAAGCTTCACTCCTGCAACAAATGCGGCGAGCCTATAGCTAGCCATTCGAAATTTTGCTCCAATTGCGGAGATCCGTATAACCCTTGTCCGGGGTGCGGAGCCGATTGTGAACAAGGAAGTACTCATTGCGACAAATGCGGAGCTGATTTTCCAAAGCCATGCAAGGGCTGCGGAGAGAAAATCGACTCGGACATCAAGTTCTGTCCGCATTGCGGCACCAATAACCTGCTGCAATGCTCGAATTGCGGGAGCAACGTAGAGCCTAATCAACGTTTCTGCAGGGATTGCGGCCATAATCTCACTTAAAGGAGCGTGCGCTGAATGCTCATCCTTATTGGAATTATCTTGCTTATTCTCGTTCTCATACCGGCAAGTCCCTTTATCTATCGGTATGCCCGATCGTTCATCGCGCGAGAGCGGCAAACTGCAGACTCCGCTAAAGCTTGGAGTTACCTGCAAGTCGTTATGCAGGAAGCACTGCTTGAAGTTAAGCAGTTGGAGGAAGAGCAGCAACAAGAATTCGAGAACCGTCTGCTTGCGCTGAAAGAGCTCATTCAATACAGCGATCCCGTCATTCACTCGTCTCTCGTAAACGAGGAGCAGCATCTCATTGCGGATATCAATCAATTGCCTTCCCAGATTGGCGCAGTTAACGGACATGAGGATCGCGAATCCGCACTACATATGCTTCGAGATAAAATCATAACGATAAGCGAACAAATTAAGCTGCGGAACAAACAACTGCTGACAGTCAAATAAGCGAGAAGAGGATTACCAAATGAAACCGGGAAAAGCGAAGCAAGTGATTGGCGTTATTTTATTGCTCATAGGGGTAGGCGCAAGCGTCAATTACTCCTTTTTTATGGGAAACGAATTAAATGATATTCTTGCAGGCGTTGCCGTATACATTGCTATTATGATCATTCCGGGTATTTGTCTAATTATTTTTGGTAGAAAAAATTATAAGAGCTACATCCAATCGATAGAAGATGCTGAACGACATGCTCGGGAAAATCCGATTATTGTCACGCCTCCTCCTCCGTATCCCCCTCCGTCGAATGCTAACGGCAGCAGTCGTTCCAACATCAATTCCGGTTCTCCGAAAATGATTGACTGTCCAAGCTGCGGAGCAAAGAAAGAGCTGCAGCCGAACCAAACCGGTAATTGCGATTATTGCGGCTCGACACTTTCCTACCGATAGCGGCCACGATATAAGATAAGGAGGCTTCGACTATGTTTTGGGGAATACTTATGCTAATTATTGGAGTCCCTGTGCTGCTGTTCGGCATTTTATTCATGATAGCTTTAATTGGGCTTCCTTCTGGGGAAGATGCTGCAACTGTAATTACTATTGCTCTAATCCTATTTGTTACTCCAGGAGCTGTGCTTAACGTGTTAGGAATAAAATTGATTGATCGCAGCGGCAAAAAGAAACGAGCGCAGCGGCAAGCTGCGTACGATGCCATCAACGCCGCATCACCTCTTCCAAATCGTCCTGAGCCATCGAATCCGGTCGTGTCGCCTCCCGCAAGCGTCAGTCCGACGTTTAAATGGATTGATTGCCCGGGCTGCGGAGCGAAGAAGCAGTTGCAATCTAACCAAACTGGCAATTGTGATTATTGCGATACGCTTCTTGTATACGGTTAAACCTAACGCTCCAAGGTAGAAATGGATTATACTTAACCTATGTGAACGACGATAACATTTCAACTGATGGGAGGAATACATATGAAATACGAGGTGCTGTACCAAGGAGCGTTCGCGCTTCTGAGGGTAGGACTTAATCGGGGCGAGAAAGTGAAAGCCGAGTCCGGCGCAATGGTATCGATGTCGCCAACGATCGATCTGACTGGCACGGTCGACGGCGGACTAATGAGAGGTTTCGGAAGAATGCTTAGCGGGGAAAAGTTTTTCTTCCAAGAAATGACCGCTGCAAGGGGAAATGGAGAGGTGCTGCTCGCCCCTACCGCAATGGGCGATATTCAATCCATCGAGCTTGACGGAAGCTACACGCTCAACGTGCAGAAGGACGGCTTCCTGGCCGGCTCGGACAGTATTCAGGTTAATACGAAAATGCAAAATCTAGCGAAAGGCTTGTTCTCCGGCGAAGGCTTCTTCATCGTCGAGATCAGCGGCAGAGGCACTGTATTCCTCTCCTCGTACGGTGCCATACACGCGATTAATCTCGCACCAGGCGAAGAGGTCATTGTCGATAACGGGCATTTGGTCGCATGGCCGAGCTATATGCAGTACACCATTGAGAAGGCATCGAAGGGCTGGTTCTCCAGCATAACGAGCGGCGAAGCGCTCGTATGCAGATTCCGCGGCGAAGGCGTAATCCTTGTCCAAAGCCGCAATCCGGCAGGCTTCGGCAACTGGGTGAAACAATTCATACCGGCAAGGTAGAACGGTTAACGCCGTCCTTGCAGCGGTGAAGCGCGTTTCATTCGCGGCATTTTCGATTATACTAATGCTGAATACGGCAGAGGAGCTTGCACGAACCGGCTTCTCTGCCCTTTTTATATCAAAGTATACTGTATGGAAAGGGTGCTTACTTACAATGTCGATTCAACCAGTAGGAACCATCGTTCAATTGAACAGATATCCTGTTAAATCTTTCGGAGGCGAGAGCTTGTCTTCGAGTCAAGTCGATACTCACGGCCTATATGGCGACCGTGCGCGCGCCTTTATAGATGAGACGAAGGAAGGCTGGGATCGATATTACACCGCCCGCAATTACGCGGGGATGCTCGAATATAAAGCTAAGCTTGTTGGCGAAGGCACAGCGCATGCTTTCCCTGAGGTCCAGATCACTGGACCAGACAGCCGCATTCGTGAATGGAACGAAGAGCTGTTAGCTGAGATTGAATCCCATTCGAAAAATAAGCTCACCCTGTTGGAGTATGCCCCTGACCGTGATGGCGTGTTGGCTGTAGATAGCGACGGCATACTCATTATTACGGATCGGTCGCTGCGTTTGCTTGCGGACGCTTGGGGCAAGTCGTTGGACTACCGACGCTTTAGAGCGAATATCGTGATAGCCGTCAACAATGATGCTGGTCATGAACGCGAATGGATCGGCAAACAACTGCGTGTCGGAGATATAGCACTTCATGTGAAATCCGAATGCGACCGTTGCTCTATGATCACGATCGATCCTGATCGGCTGGAGAAGGACAGCTCGTTGCTGAGAACCGTGAATGAGAAATTCGGTCTGAACTTTGGCGTCTATGCTAATGTAGAGCAGACCGGTACACTATCTATCGGTGACGCTGTTTATGTAACGGAATAACCGCCCGACAGGACTTACGCGGAGCGGACGGCTATTTGCGATGGACTAGCTGTCCGCAACGATTTGCTGCTGCACAAGCTTATGATATAGCGCATGCGATTCCATGAGTTCCGTATGCGTTCCTTGGCCTGTCACTTCCCCCTTCTCCAGCATAACAATCCGATCGGCGCCGCGTATCGTCGACAGCCGATGAGCGATAACGAGTGTCGTCCTTCCTTGCATCAGCGCTTGCAGCGCTTCCTGCACCAGTTGCTCCGATTCGCTGTCCAAATGTGCCGTCGCTTCGTCAAGCAGCAAGATATCAGGATCGCGTAAGATCGCTCTGGCAATGGCTAAGCGCTGGCGTTGGCCGCCGGACAGCTTTATGCCCCGCTCGCCTACTTCCGTATCAAACCCGTCCGGAAGCGATTCTAAGAACGAGGTCAAGTTCGCCTGCTCGATCGCCTCCCTCAGCTTGTCTTCCGCTTCGAGATCCAGCCCGTAGGTCAAGTTATGCCGAATCGTTCCGGCCATCATCGGACTATCCTGCGAGACATATGCAATTCGTCCGCGCCATTCGTCTAGCGGCATGTCGGCAATCGGCTGCTCGCCATACGTAATGAAACCCGAGCTTGGCTCATAGAACCGCTCGATTAACGAGAACAACGTTGTTTTTCCCGTGCCGCTTGGCCCAACGAAGGCCGTCATCTTTCCGGGCTCCACTGTGAGCGTAAGCGATTGAAGCAAGGGGCGGTCATACGTATAACCGAAGCCCACATCTACGAACTCGATTGGCTGCTTATTTGCCGCCGAAGTCGCAGCTGCTGCATGCTTGTTGACGCCTTCCGAATCCGTTTCCGATTGTTCCGGCTGCTCATCCAGCAGCTCTTGCAATCGCTCCGATGCGCCCATCGCTTTCTGAAACTGCGTGAAGAACGAGGCCATCTGCGTAAAGGGCATCACGATTTGGAACATGTACAAAATAATAGCTACCAATTCTCCGCCGCTTAGCGACCCTTGCGCAACCCTTACGCCTCCGTAACCGATCAGCACTACAAGAATTAGCAGCATGACCGACATCATAAGCGGAGATACAATCGCTACGATCTTCGCTTCTTGCAGACCGAATTGGAGCAGCCTATTGATGCGGAAGCTGCCTTGCCGCTTCTCCAAAGGCTCGGCTAGCGATGCCTTTACTAGCCGAATATCGGACAAAACGCGTCCCAGATCGCCTTGGAACAACGCCGTCTCATCTTGCATCGACTTGGAAACCTTGAACATCTTCGATCCAAGCGGCCATAAAATGAGCAAAGCAGCCGGTACTGTTACAAGCATGAGCAGCGTCATACGCCAATCGATAGTCAGCAGCAGAATAACGCCCCCGATAACCGAGATAATGCCTCCCAAAAACGATATAACATGCCCAATAATAAAGTCTTTAATGACGTTTGTATCATTCGTAACGCGGCTCATCGTCTCTCCCGAGCTATTCCGGTCGAAGAACGGAACAGGCAGCTTCAATACCCTTTCCCAAACCTCCCGCCGCAAGCCGCTTATGATGGATTGGCCAATATATGACATCGTATAGACCGAGAAGCCGGACATCGCCGTTTGCGTCAGAAATACCGTCCCCAGCACGGCAATCGTTACCGCCCGCAAGCTTGAGGCTGACAGTTCTTCGACCATATCCATTGTAAGCAGCGGAATCGTTAGCGATAGAGCCGTTTCTCCAATTCCTAGCAGCATAGCGGCTGCAATCAGCCATGTTGCCGGCTTATGCTTCGCAATGAGTCGGACAAATTGTCCGACGTTCATGCCGGTTGCACGTGTCGTCTCAGATTCCGTCACTCCCTTATCCTTCACTGCGCTCACCTCCGGTAATCGACTTAAGCGCCTCAATGTGCTCGAACACTTTGGCGAAATAAAGTTCTTCGTCCTGCGTAAAAGCGTTCGGGAATAAGAACGGATCCATCATCCCTTCCCTCTCTCCCAACTCTTCAAGCTGGGCGCGTTCTTGCTCCGTAAGCTCGCCCATTATTGGAGCCAGCAGCCCTTCCAGCATTGAAACCAGCTCCGCCCCCTTCTCCATGACCACCGGCTCCGTCGGCTCCTTGCCTTGTTGATAGAACTCCTTTAACTGCAGCAATATGGCGATCATCGCCTTCTCCTGCTCCAGACGGGCTTCCTTGGACATGCCTTTCATAAAGATAGCTTCGACGACGGATGCCGGCATTTGCTGCGACAGCCACTCTTGCTGCAACTCCTCATGCTGAATGCTATGAATGAAAACGAGCAGCAGGTTGCTGTCGACCTTGCCCGCCCCATCCAATAGCTTCTTCATACGCGAGATCGTCTCCATTACCCGCTCAAGCTGTCTCTGCTTCTGCAGCAGCATTTCATATTGTGCCGCCAACGAGTGCTGTAGATCGACCTCCGGCTTCTCTAAGTAACTTCGAATCTCCTCTAATGAAAAATCCAAATATTTAAGCGTTAGTATTTTTTGCAATTGGAGCAGGTCATGTTCGGTATAAAAACGGTGACCGTGCTCGTTGCGGCTAGACGGCGCGAGCAGCCCTTTGCGGTCGTAATACCGAAGCGCCCTTTCTGTTACTCCTGTCAGCTTGGCAAAAGCGCCTATACCGTACTTATGATTAGACTTCATATTTTGTTCCATCTCCGCACCTCCTTGTCTCTAGTATAAGACTTGACGCAACGTCAGGAGCAATAGCAAAATCGTTATTTCACAACCAACTAATCGACAAATTTTTCAAAACGAAAATGTTATACAATTGTCCATTAAACTATTAATCTATCGAAATTTAGGACAAGTTTAGTAGTATTTTTGATTAATTAGGGGGATTTTAGCAAAAAAGGGATTGTAATAAACTTCGATCCCGTTATAATAAACCTGTGACCGTTGTGTGACAACGTTAATTAAACTTAAGGGAGCGAATCAATTGGATTACAACAATCAGCCGCAAGTCAATCCTTACAACGGAGGGTACAATCCGAATCAGGAAGTATCGCCGGTCATTAGTGTAAAGGATTGGTTGCTGCAAATGCTTATTCTGATCATTCCTATCGTCAACATTATCATGATGTTCGTATGGGCTTTCGGAGAAGGCAACCCAACCAAGAAAAACTATTATAAAGCTTATCTGTTGTGGGCACTTATTTGGAGCATCATCTCTGTCATATTCCTCGTCCTATTCTTGGGAGCATTCATTGCTGCTTTTTCAGAAGCCTCTACATACTAACATTCATGCTTAAGAAAGAGCTTTTTAATGTTAGTTCCATAACGAAAATAGGAAGACGCAGATGATTCTGCCCCTTCCTATTTTTTTTTATGTATGAAAGGCATTGAAATCGACATTAAGGCTATATAGAATAAAGTTACACTTGCGATAAGAGCTGCAAATCGTTTTATTAAAGGAGAACCGCATGTTTAAGAAAAAGGAAGCATTGAAACTAAAATCAAAAGCTAAAGGCAACATCCTCATGCTCGAACGGAGTTTCAACGCGCCGAGAGAGCTTGTGTTTCAAGCGTATACGGATGCGGCCCAGCTCGTACGCTGGTGGGGGCCAAGGGACTGGAATCTAACGATATGCAATGTCGATCTCCGGCCAGGAGGGGCGTGGCAATATTGCCTGGAATTCAAGGATGGTCAGGCAAAATCATGGGGGAAGGCCATTTATCGCGAAATCGCAATGCCGGACAAGCTCGTCTATGAGGATTACATATCCGACGAGAACGGCGTCATCGAAGCTAACGACGGCTTGCTCGTAACCGTCACGTTCGAAGACGTTCAAGGCAAGACTAAGCTAACTAACCGGGTTGAATTCGTCTCATCGGGCGCTTTGAAGCGAACAGTGGAAATGGGCCTCATACAAAGCATGGATCAGACCTGGTCTCGCCTGTCCGAACATTTGCGTAGTGTAGAAGCATAAGGATCGCCTTCATGCCCTCATGGACAAGTAAGAAGACAAAAAAAACCGTTCCTTGCGCAGATGGCGGGTTTCCTCGCCACTTGCAAAAGAACGGTTATTTTGTATGGCTGACCAAACCTATCGAACATCCATCAAGTAATCAGCAGGCTGCCTACACCGCGCGGAAACGATAGACACGGCTGGCATAATCACCGTGGAACTGCGGCATCTTAAGGCCGGCATGCATCAGCTCATCGCCGCCGTATGCGCCTTCCTCGCCAACCAGCTCATAATCGCGGTTCGGATCAAGGCCCTTCAGACGGAAGCGGTCCAGCTTCGGATACGGCTCTTGAAGAACGGCAGCTAACACAACGAATGCCTCGCTCTTATCCTTCGCCACGAACATCCATGCCGTCTCGTTGCCCTCGAACGGGCTAAGCAAGCGGTAGAAGTCGCCGAACTGCACCAGATGACGCACTTCCTTATACAGCGCTACTTGGTCTTTAACGGTTTCCTTTTCTTGTTCCGTAAATTTCGTCAAATCCAGCTCATAACCGAAGTTGCCCGACAGTGCGACATTGCCGCGCGTCTCAAGCGATGTGATCCGGCCAACCTGATGGTTCGGTACAGCCGACACATGCGCGCCCATTGCGCTAACCGGATACACTATGCTTGTACCGTATTGAATTTTCAAGCGGGATACCGCATCGGTATTGTCGCTCGTCCATGTCTGCGGCATGTAATACAGCATTCCCGGATCGAAACGTCCGCCTCCGCCCGAGCAGCTCTCGAACAAAATATGCGGGAATGCGCTTGTGATCTTCTCAAGCACTTCGTACAAACCAAGCATGTAACGGTGTGCCGTCTCGCGTTGGCGGTCGGCCGGCAGAAGCGCCGAACCAATCTCGGTCATATTGCGGTTCATATCCCACTTCACGTAGGTGATCGGCGCGCTGGAGAGAATATCCGAAATGACGCGTACGATGTATTCGCGAACGTCAGCACGGCTTAGATCAAGAATTAGCTGCTGGCGGGCTTGCGTCCGTCTGCGCCCATCGATATGCAGACACCAGTCCGGATGATCGCGATAGAGTTCGCTCTCCGGCGAGATCATCTCCGGCTCGAACCAAAGTCCGAACTGCATATCAAGCTTCTTCACGCGGCTAACGAGATCCTCAAGACCGTTAGGAAGCTTGTTGCGGTCTACGAACCAATCGCCCAGCGATGTCGTGTCATTGTCACGTTTGCCGAACCAGCCGTCATCGAGTACGAATAATTCGATGCCCAGCTCTTGTCCGACCTTTGCAATCGATTCGATCTTGTCTGCGGTGAAATTAAAGTACGTTGCTTCCCAGTTGTTGACGAGAATTGGACGTGTCTGATCGCGGAATTGGCCGCGAATCAGCCTAGAGCGATACAAATCATGGAAGCTGCGCGACATGCCGCCAAGTCCCTGATCGGAGTGAACGAGAACAACCTCCGGTGTCTGGAACTGCTCACCCGCTTCCAACTGCCAGTTGAAGTCGAATGGATTGATGCCCATGAACAGCCTAGCCGAATGGAATTGATCGACTTCAACGCCGGCAATGAAGTTGCCGCTGTATACGAAGCTTGCTCCATACACATCGCCATGATCCTCGTCGGCGCCTTCAGCTAGCAGCGCGATGAACGGATTTTGCACATGGCTGCTTGAGCCTCTGCGGCTCTCTACAGATTGCATGCCAGGCTCGAGCTTGCGCTTGTGCACATAACGCTCGCGTGTCCATGCACCCGATAATTGAAGCATTTCGAACCGATCATGCGCAAAGTCAAGACTCATGCTAAGCGCCCGTTGCAACTGCAGTGTTGAACTGCCATTGTTCGTAATGGTTGCCGATCGTGTAATCGCATCGAAGTTCTCAAAGACGGTATAGGAAAGAACGACAGTGAGTCCCGTCAGCTCGTCCTTCAATGTTATTTCCAAAGTTTGCGCCTCGTCGTCTTGCTCCGTGTATACAGAAGGCAATCCAGCCAGCGCCGGCTTTCCGCTGCGAATCGTATGCGATTCGTAGCTTAGCTCCGTAACAGTTGAACCGTTCGGCAGCGCAACTTGAATAGCAGGTGTCCGGAAGTCGGAGCTTCCGTAAGTCGGATATTCCTGCGGCAGCGTATCGAGCGACAACGAAAGCTGGCTCAAATCCGTGCTAGGACTGAACGATGCGCGTTCTTTAAGCTCAAGCAATCGGTCTAGTTGCAGGCCGCGGACCTTCTTGCCCCAGTACAAGTGCGCAGGGTACCCTTGCTTCGTTAATTGGATGACATAGCTCGTTTCCTTGGATTGCAAATGGAATAATGCTTTCTGTTCATCATAATGAATAGTCATGGTTATATCCCCTAACCTATTAATGTAATTTCGTTAAATCGTGACCGCAGCTTTCTCTTACCATCAATGTCGTATTGACCCTTACATGAACGGCCGCCTCGCGACCTTCAATGCGCTCCAGCAGCAACTGCGCTGCTGTTCTGCCCATCTGCTCGGTATGGGCGCGAACGGTCGTAAGCGGCGGATTCAAATAGGCGGACAGCTCGATATCATCGAATCCAATGACCGCCATCTGCTCCGGTACCGATATTCCTCGCTCATGCAGGGCGCGCAAAGCGCCGACTGCCATCGGATCGCTTGCAACGAAGCAAGCTGTTGGAAGCTCCGCTTGATCCAGCAACCGATTCATGGCGTCATAGCCGCCGCCGGTTGACCAATCTGCAGTAATCGCAAATTCAGGACGATATAAGTCTCGCTCCTGCATGAGCAGCTCGAAATGATAGCTGCGGGGATCGAGAATTACCTGAACTTGCTGCGTTTGCTGCCCTAGCGAATGGACACGTTCTTCCCCGCCGATTAAAGCGATCCTCGTATGGCCAAGAGTAAATAAATGGCCAAGTACGTCCTTCATCGCTTGTTCGAAATGGAGATTGACCGAATCGCAATCGTGAGGAGGCGTGCTATGGTTCAGAAACACGATCCGGTCGCGATGCGCATACAGTGAGTTGACATCCTGATCGTTAATCGAACCGACGACAATGAGACCGTCCAACTCGTGCAAAGATTGCCATTCAGCGCGAGCATTACCGCGAAGCACCTTTACAATTGAGAGGCCTAGCTCTTCGCATCGCGTCTCAATTCCTTTGCGTATGGAAGAGAAATAGGGATCGTTATGCTCATCCTCAATCGATGACCACATAAGCAAACCTACTTGCTGCCTCGACAGCAGCTCCTCTTTCTTCATTCGCCGCAATCGGGACGGCTTATATTGGAGCTGTTCGGCAATGCTAAAGATGCGCGCCCTCGTCTCTTCGCTGACGGATAAAGTCATATCGTTATTAAGCACCCGAGATACGGTGGCAGCGGAAACACCGGCTTCTGTCGCAATCTGTTTGATTGTTGCCATGTTCCACCTTCTAATTTAGTTAATAAATTTACTAAACGTTACAACGCCTATTTTAGCAAATGAGCGCTTTCATGACAAGTCCGTCTGCAACATTCGCATGCCGATTACGTCTGACATCATACAATAACATTCATGAATAACCAGTTGAGGTGATTATGATGATACAGAAACTGTTGTTTGCCTTCGCGCTAACCGCACTCTTAATAGGGTGTGCAGCTAATGGCGGCAATATCAATTCCAATGAGAACGAGCCGACAACAAGCCCAACTAGCCCGGCAGTCAGCGAGACCGAGGCTCCAAACCCCACCTATGCAACAACCCATGAAGCCGCAGATGCTGTTGTTCAAGTGCTTAAGAACAAAGATCTAACGATGCTTGCTTCGCTCGTTCATCCGGTCAAAGGGCTGCTATTCTCTCCTTACGCCCATATTGATCAAGCATCCGCGCTCACCTTTCAGGCAGATGCTCTGCCTGCACTGACCGATACGACCATTCATACTTGGGGTGCTTATGACGGCTCCGGCGAACCGATCGCACTCACCTTCGAGCAATATTACGATAAGTTTGTCTATGACAAACCGTTCATCGAGACAGAGAACGTCGGCGAAGACGAGATTATCGGCCAAGGCAATACGCTCGTCAATATAAAGGATGTATTCCCTGAAAGCTACACGGTTGATTATCATTTCAGCGGCTTCGATGCCCAGTATGAAGGCATGGATTGGGAGAGCCTTATCCTTGTGCTCGAGCAATATGAAGGCGCTTGGTATGTGAGCGCAATCGTTCATTCGCAGTGGACGATCTAAGGTAGAAAGAAACGGCTGGCTTAATGGGGCCCCCCCTCTAAGCCAGCCGTTCTTCTTTTATTGCGATTGCAGAAATTTCTCCAATTCATCTGTCTTATATGTCTTGTAAACCAATTTCTCATTATCAAATACGAGAAAGGCCGGGAACGACTTAAGCTCGAACTCGTCCTTTATATCGACGAGTTCATTTGCTTTCGGATCATATTCCATCAAGGAAAGCCCCCCTTGTAAGGCGGTATGGAGTTCTTGCTCCATGTTGCTGTCATCATATCGATCACCGGCAGCTTGCCCGTTTACGAGAACGGTATAAAGCTGGTTATTGCCTTGAGCAATTAAGCCCATACGCTTATACTTCTCTTGATTGGTCATCTCCATGACAACAACCTCATCGATCTTTTCATTGCTTGGATCTGGCGGATAGATCCGCACTTTTTGGCCGCTTTTTAAGGTTGCAAGCTCGACTTTCTCTCCTGATTCGTTGCGAACGACAGTGCTGCTCGTCTGCTTGCCGTGATACACCATTCCCCAATCATTCCGAACCGGACCTTTATCATTCCGATGGGCCCACTCCGAGATGTCGACGATGACCTTTCCTTGTTCGTGATCCACTCTTGAAAAGTGGCCAATTAAGACATTATCCTTATATCCGCCTTGTCCTCCTCCGCAGCCTGCCGAAAACAAGGCAAGCACGATCAATAACATGGCGGCAACAGCATAGCGGCCCCCGATTAATCGCTTCATTGCAATCCCCCTCTATTTTCCATATTAGACGGGGCGCAATCTCTATAGGTTGCTTCATCGATCAATAAACTTGCTTATCTCGTCATTGACCTCATTCCGCTGCTCCCACATCAATCCATGACCGCTGTTATACAGCCAGATTAAGCGTGAGTTGGCAATCCCCTCATGCAGCGCTTCTGCCAGCGGCGGCTTGCTAATCTCGTCATGGATGCCTTGCAGGATCAAAGTAGGTACTTTAATCCAAGGCAGATCGCCGAACAATACCTCGTCCCTTAACGACTCCAGCACCGCTGCTGTCGAGTAACCCGCTGCCTGGAGATTCATCTGAAAAAACCAATCCGCGAGCGGCTCGCCGACATTCTGGTAAAAGAACATATAAGTGAGATCCTGCAGCATACGCGGTCGATTATTATACGTCGCATCGATAAGCTTATTCACATCAGCCTTCTCCAGCCCATACGGAAAATTCGGACGACGCGTGAAGCTAGGTGCGGCGGCGGCGAGCAGTACGAGCTTCTTCACGCCGTACCCTTGGTAACGCGCCATATAACGGATCGCAATCGCTCCGCCAACCGAATGTGCGACCATCACGAAGCTCCGCAGCCCAAGCGCTTCGACGACACAGCGAATATCGTCCGCCAGCCGATCGTAGCCATACCCGTCCCACGGCTTGTCGGATTGACCGAAGCCGCGAAGGTCGATACCGATACAACGATAGCCCATTGCCGGCAGCACATTGAACTGATACTCGAACAGCCTATGGCTAGCCGGCCAGCCATGAATGAAGAAGATCACTTTGCTGCTGGACGGATTCACGTCCTCCACATAGATCTTCACATCCGTCTCCACTTCCACAAAATATCCCATCCCGATTCCTCCCTAGGCTCAATCCTCAATACAATCAGCATACGCATCTTGCCGGCAATGGGTGATGGCCTAATCGTCTATAGCAAACCAAACTCACAATGGATATAATTAACAGTAGGTTTCAGCATATCCATTGTGGGGGGGCTTTTGATAAAAAAATGAGTAAGACAACCTATGATCAGTTTGTCGAGCAAGTTATCCGCTATCGCATATTTCCATTCTCCGATCTCGTAGCTGGATATCCTTCACTTACCGCTGCAACAGCCGATAATGAATGGCATACAGGCACAGAGCTCGACCCCTGGCTATGGCGCATACGCATTGTGAAGGATGGTTATGCGGCGTACGGGAAGTTTTTCGGTACGAAGGCCTCCTTCATTCATGTCGATGCCTTTCCGCTCGTTCGGTTGTTACTATCGGGTGGAATTTCGGTAGAAGAGAGGTATCGGGACGGGCTATTATCGACACATGCCTATAGGCTGTACGAGCTTATCCGTGAGGCAGGCAACATAGATACAAGGCAATTACGGAAAGCAGCCAGGCTTGATGCGAAGGAGCAGAAGAAGGATTACGAGTCCGCGCTCGTTCAACTCCAGAACTTCGGAGACATTGTCATTACCGGAGCGAAAGAAAGCGATCATGACGGAGGCTGGAGCAGCATGTGCTACGAAACGTCAGACTATTGGCTCGAGCAGCTTCAGGACAAGCTTCCGCTAGCGGATCCATCAATCGAGCAGGCCAAAGAGCGGATTCAAGCAAGTCTTCGCGAGTTATGTACGACGGACAAGTCGTATAGCTATTTTGCCAAAAAACTTAAACTAAACGCCTAAGTCCGCGGACTTAGGCGTTTCATCATTCCATCTATGATCACCGCCAGCATAATGCCAATGCTATATCTGACTAAATCAACAAACAGAAATCCGTGGCCAAGGACCAAAGTGCCAATGGTCGTATCTCTGATCTCATTGATCCAATCCGCTTGATAGAGCTGGCTGAACTCGATGCCGAAACAAATGGCTGCGCTTATGACGACCGCCCATCCTACCCTCTTGTTCACCCACAAGCATCGAACGCCGCAATAGATCATGCACGCCCACAGCCCGTCTCCAAAATGGTCCGATACAAATGGAGGAAACGCAGCCGAATAACGTCTTACACAAAGACCCGCAGCAATTAGAAAGAGAATAGCTGCTCCATAATAGAGTCTAGCTTTCATCGTCCTCGTTATCGTCTAACAGCTCTTTAATGAACGCCTCAGCGCCGGCCTCTGTAATCTCGTATGTGATTTTATCGATCGTGCCATCCCTCTTGACGAAAAAATTAGTCGGGATAGCCGTTATCATGTACTGTGCGGACACCGTGCCATCCTCATCAAGCAAAGCAGGCATTTGAATGTCGTACGCATCCAAAAACGCTTGTGCCTCCTCTACCGTATCTTCCGTCGTGACGTTCACGGATATGATCTCGACCTCATCCTTATACTTCGCATAGACGCGGTTTAGTGACTCTGCCTCGTCATGGCAGCCCGGACACCATGAAGCCCAGAAGTTAATCAGTTTCGGCTTTCCTGACGATGCGGATACTCGTGTTGTATTGCCATTCATATCCGCCAATTCAAAGTCGATCATACGGTTGCCGTATTGTTCCGACATCACGGTCTCAAGCGGTGCAGACTGCAACACGAACCGAAATACCAGAAACACGCCAACGACAATACCCGTCGTTACGAGCAAGCCCGCGATCGCCGAGAGCAGCTTTTTCTTCGTCACCTTTAGCGGCCTCCGCCTCTTATCGATTTTTGTTCAGTACGACATACTGTACGGAATGATCCTGCACGCTAATAAACTTGACTAGCAACGAAATTTTGTTGTCTTCGTTAAGGTTGCGCCAATAAAATTCAGCCGTTTCTTCGATTGAATCAAAAATCGGCACCTCCATAGGTTCGCCAAGGAAAGGCCGCAATACGCCTTGCTCCTCCGCTCTATAGGTATGTATGCAATGCCCTATTCCAGGCGTAAAGGAACTATAGTGATAGAAATTGCGGATACAGACGGACGGATCATTGTTATTCGACTTTAAGATCGATAAGCTGTAACGGCGCTCATGAGTGTCGATTACACCTGAAATGCGAGGCGTGTAATGCGGCGGGTCGGGCTCGTACTGTCTCTCTTTTAACGCATCCTCAAAAGATATCCCTTGCGTAAATCCGTCATATAACGTGTCCGTCTGATCACCATTCGATACGATATGCTGCTCGCCGCAAACCCGAATCGGGTAATAGATGATCAACGAGGGGTCCTCGAGCTTCGCCGGATCATAAGCCGCGTTCCTCACATTCTGTCCATGAAGCTCAAACACACGGTTGCGGCTATTGTCGCTTCTTCCCATGATCCAATAGATTTGCGCGTAATACTCTTCCGAAGGTGTCATGCCAATTGCTAGCGTTCTTCCGGGATAAGGATTTGCAAAAAGCTGCTGTTCGAACAAAGTCATTCCGGCCTTCCACCTTTGTATGTTTTTTATAATTTAATTATCATAGCTTTACTTTGGACAAGGTGAAACGGCTAACGCCATCCTTTGGCGGCGAGGCGCGTTTCATTCCGGAGAAATATAAGCAAAGTATAAGTATTCCATTTTATGGCTTTCTTATATTTCTAAAAGAAATACCGCCTTCTAGTAGACGGTATCTCCTGCTCGCTATTGGTTATGCTGCAAATAAATTTCTACAAAACGCGCCGCTGGCACAGGAGGGCTGTAAATGTAGCCTTGTACGGCATCGCAATTATGCTCGCGAATAATGCTGAGTTCCTCTTGCGTCTCGACGCCTTCGGTTACAACCTTCAGGTTCAAGTTATGGGCAATGACGATCAATGACTTGAATATCATCTGCTTCTTGAAGTCCGATACGATGTCGCTAATGAACGATTTGTCGAGTTTCAGCGTATGCAATGGTATATTTTGAAGATAGCTTAGCGACGAATAACCGGTGCCAAAATCGTCCAGCGACAGCTTCACTCCAAGGTTCTGGAGCTCATGCAGCACTTTGAGCGTATGCTCCGCATTGTCCATGAAGATCGATTCGGTTATTTCCAACTCAATCTGCCCCGGCCTGATGCCGGCATTGGAAATAATGCGTTCGATCGTATGGACGATATGCTTTTGCTGGAATTGCAGCATCGACATATTTACGCTGACGGACATGTCCGTCATCCCCATCCGCTCCCATTCGCGGATTTGCTGGCAAGCTGTATGCAGAACCCATTCCCCAAGCGGAATGATGAAGCCTGTTTTCTCCGCAATCGGGATAAAGTCCAGCGGCGACACCATGCCGAATTCCGGGTGCTTCCACCTGATGAGCGCCTCTGCGCCGTAAATCCGGCCCGTCGTCATCTCAATTTTCGGCTGATAGAAGAGGGTGAACTCTCCTTTCTCGAGTGCCTTATACAGGCTGTTCTCGAGCATAAGCTCTTTCTTCGGCACATCGTTCATGGACGGCGAGTACATTTTCGAAGTGTTTCGTTCCTTCTTCGCCACGTACATGGCAATATCCGCTTCTTTCACAAGCTGATCGCCAATCTCTATTCCCAGCTCGCTCTTAATACTCATCCCAATGCTCGCCGTAATGTAGAACATCCGCTCATTAATGACGATTTGCTCGGCAATTGCCGACAGTACGTCGTCAGCCAGCATTAGCGTCCGATGCAGATGACTGACATCCTCCAGCAGAGCAATGAACTCGTCGCCGCCGAAGCGAAACACTTTGCCTTGCGTCCCTACCGCTTGGACGATCCGATCGGCAATCTGCTTCAACAGCTTATCGCCGCTTCCATAATCGAGTGTATCGTTAATGACCTTGAAACGGTCCAAATCGATAAACAGCAGAACAAAATGTCCTTGGCGAGGTATGCCGGATAATATTAGATTTTCAATATAACGATGATAGGCGTTGCGATTCGGCAGGCTGGTCAGCAGATCATGTGTCGCCTGGTATTCGATCAACTGCTCCGCCTCAATGCGGTGATCAATCATTTTGTTGAACTGGTGCGCCATATATTCGAACTCGTCATTCGATTGGATGTCAAGCTTATGGTCCATAATGCCCGCCGCAACAGCGCTCGTTACATGAATGACCTTGCGGATGTTTTCCAATATAATGATACGGACCAAAAAAATAATAAT
The DNA here is from genome assembly GCF_037167145.1 of Paenibacillus sp. YIM B09110. NCBI lineage: Bacteria > Bacillati > Bacillota > Bacilli > Caryophanales > Paenibacillaceae > Paenibacillus > Paenibacillus sp. YIM B09110. The sequence goes on from NZ_JBANSP010000008.1 coordinate 52,791, forward strand.
CACAGACACCAGGAAAAGAGCAACAATGGAAATAAGAATGGAATCGGCTAAGCTTTTTTTGAAATCGGCCAGCATATTATTTTTTGGAATAATCGTTTCGAAATGCCACAGCTGATCCTTGATCGGAATGGGATAAAACAATCTGAATACTTTCCCTGTCTGTTCAGAATCATCTGTATAATACAGCTCCGGCTTATCGCTTCTCAGCAGCTCGTTCCCGTCTTCGCCTGGCCATGTTATGTAAGGCTTCATCACAAGTTCGGAATTGCGTCCGTTAGCAAGATATCGATTGTCTGATGTAATAATACTCACATAGCCGCCAAGCGGATGGATCTTCTCGATCTGCGCCTGAACTTCCTCAAGCGAATAATCGGCGCCAACCATTCCTAGAAATTCGCCTTGATCGTCCAAAATCGGCAACACCAGTGAAGTCATTGGAAGCTGCCTGCCTTCTACTTCATACATAAAAGGCTCAATAATTGAAAACCGTTTCGTTTGTTTCGGAATTTGATAAAATGCGCCTTCGACCTCGTCCTCGTAGTTATGAACAGGAAGTACTGCAATTTCATCTCCCATGCGAACGGCATAAGGGATGAACCTTCCGGTCTCGTCGTCATAGCTTAGCCGGTTTCGATGCAGCCCGTCCTGACCATCGAATGCATCGGTTTCCCATAATGTATATACGCCAAGCACATTCGTATGCTCCTCCAGCACCTTCTGCAGCACTTGGACAACACTTTCACGATTTTGCGTTTGATCCTGTCGCATCTGCGTCATCATTGTTCTTAATGTTTGGAGCATCGCAATCGTCTCATCGATTTCCTTCGTGAACTGATGGGAGTAAGCCATAGACTCGGTCTGTGCGAGCAGCTCGCTCTCTTTAAGATTCGTATCGTAAAGCTTGCCAAGATGGACCGAAACCAATATGCCGAATGATAGGAGTATAAGCATCCCTAAGGATATGACAAGCTTCTGGGCGATGCTTAAGCGAAACTTCCTCATTACTCTATCAGCCCCTCCATGTTGGACAAGCATAAATCGACGTAATATGTCAAAATATGATATGGGTCTAGTATACTTGACAAAATATAGTCATTACAATGCTATTTGTATAAGTTTACATGTAAAATAATCGACAAAAAGCGCCACCGCTAGCGTGTCACATGTTTCTGCATCTATACACGCAAAAAGAACCGTTAAGCAAGCAAATCGCTTGCCTAACGGTTCTTCATTATTAGCCAGCAACAGAACTTATTTCCTCTCGCCTCAGCAATTATGGCTGCTACTTGGCTTCTTCGACCTGCTGCTTCTGTTCCTGCTCTTGCACTTGCTCCCCATCTTGCTCATGAATATGCCAGCCGCCGGAAGGCTGCTCGCCATGGCCTCTGCCTCTGCCGCCGTGGAGCTTGTACAATTCTTCGCGCAGCTGCTCTTCGCTCTTGCCGTAAGTCTTAATTCCGTGCTTGGCGGCAATATCCCGAAGATGCTCCAGTCTTCTCGCTTTATGCTCAGCCTTATAGGCTTCCCATTTGTCCTTATTGGACGTCTTCGCAACCTCAAGCTCCTGCTTAAGCTGCTGCGCCGTCTTGCCCGATGTGTCAATGCCGAAGTATTGCGCCATCTCTTTCAGGCGCTCAAGGCGATGTGCCTCGAAATCTTTGCGCGTCATATGCCCATGATGATGCTCCTGCTTCGCGTCTCCCGGCGTTTGCGCTTGCTGCTCAGAGATGTTAGCCTCCGGAATTTCTGCTGCCCAGACACAGACAGGGGCTGCGAACAATAGAGCAGATAAAGCTAGCGCCGGTATGAACCATTTTGCTGACATGTATGCCACTCCTTCATCCTATAGAATCGTGATGCTCAAGAGGATGCCGTCCTCTATTGGATTATTTTGCCCATGCACGACGTCCTATAGACATGAAAATGGCATTATTCGACAAAATCAGCTGGGTATCTGCTCGTAGCTAATTCTCCGATTGCTGATCTCGCCCCTGTTCCTCCAGCTTCTTCAGCTGGCGCAGCAGCCAGTCCTTCTCGAAGTGCTCGCCAATGAATACGGCAACATCATTCACCTTGCCCTGCGGCTCGATTCGCATGAAATCCGATTCCCGATATGCGTATTGGAACAAAAAGCGGCTTGGCGCGTCTGTGAACGTGACGATACCTTTTGCCCGGTAAATATTGTCCGGCAGCTGTTGAAGAAGTTCTTCGAATGCCTCGCTGCTGATCGGACTTTGCCAATAATGGGTCACGACCATGACATGATCATGCGAATGGTGATGGGCATGTTCGTGGCGGTGTTCATCGTTATGTTCGTGGAGATGTCCGCGTTCGTTGGCTTCGTTACTCGGCTTGGATGGACGGATTGTTTCTGCTCCGGACGTGCTCATCGCCCGCTCCAGCCAGCTCCAATCGTCGATTGCGCAGCGAACGGTCGCCGTTGCAGGCACATGCGGATTCAAGTCACCCAGCAGCTGCTGGGCTTCGACTAGCTGCTCCGGATCAAGCTTGTCCGCCTTGTTGAGCAGCAGAACGGTAGCGCACCGGATCTGCTCCTGCATCAGCTTGAACGTGCGCCCCTTGCCGCTGCGCGAGCGCGCAAGCAGCTCCGGTCCGTCTACGACCGTTATGACCGATCGCAGATCGATCGGCTTGTAAAGCGCTGCTTCCGTTACGCCGTCAAGCGTCTCCATCGGATTCGCCGCTCCCGTCGATTCGATGAATATAACGTCAGGCCGATGCTCGTCAATGAGCATGCTGATCTCCACGCCAAGATCACCGCGGATTGAGCAACAGATACAGCCGCTCAGCATCTCCGCCATCGGCACCTCCTCGCCTAGCAGTTGGCCGTCGAGATTCGTATCGCCAAGCTCATTCATAATAACGGCAGGCTTCAAGCCCTGCTCTTTATAATAATCAAGCATTCTAGTTAGCAGCGTGGTCTTGCCGCTGCCAAGAAATCCAGACAGCAAATGTACTGGAATAAGACGTTCATGCTGTTCCATATAGGCATACTCCCGTTTCCGTTGTGTAATCGGTAATTCTGTCTTTTACGTCATCTATTATATCGTAATTATTACGTTTGTTCATCCTCAGGGGAAATCCGACCTTACTTTTTTTTAGCCATTCTAACTTTTTGTTTGATTTCTGAATGCGACGGTAGTACCATATGATCGAAGGAAGGCATGAAAGGCAGGAATCGAATGGAATCCATATCGCAGGAGCTACTATTTCTAACGGAATTGGCACAAGGCATAACTGCCCAATTCGGAGACAATTGCGAGGTCGTTGTCCATGATTGGTCGAAGCCGGTCGACAGCACGATTGTCGTTATCGAGAACGGTCATGTTACGAGCCGCAAGGTCGGCGATCCCGGCACGAATCTTGGACTTGAGATTATGCGCGGCACCGCAGCCGGCGATAACCGCCACAACTATGTCACGCAGACGAAGGACGGACGATTGCTCCGCTCCACCTCGATGTATATTAAAAATAATGAAGGAACGATTATAGGCGCTCTGTGCATCAACTTCGACATTACCGATCTCATGATTGCCGAGAAGACGCTGCAGTCGCTTACCGCCAGCGGTCTAGCGCCCGTTCGCGAATCGTTCGTCAGCAACGTCGGCGATCTGCTCGATACGCTCATTCAGGAGACCCAAGAAACGATCGGAAGACCGGCAGCGGTAATGAGCAAGGAGGACAAGATCAGATTTATTCAACTGTTGGATCAGAAGGGCGCGTTTCTCATTAAGAAGTCGGGCGAGAAAGTATGCAGTTACTTGGGCATATCGAAATATACATTGTACAGCTACTTGGATGAATCCAAGCAAAACGATTCCGAAGGAGAGCTGACGTAGATGAGCGAGATTGAGGCAGAGGGCAAGCTTGGCTGCGGCATTGATGAACTTGAGACGCCATGCATCGTCATCGAGAACAGCCGAATTGACGCCAATATAGAATCGATGGCGCAAGCAGCATCCCGCCGCGGCGTGGCGCTTCGGCCGCATGCGAAGACGCATAAGCTGCCGGAGCTGGCGCTGAGGCAGCTAGCGGCTGGAGCGAAGGGCATCACCGTCGCCAAAGTCTCCGAAGCCGAAGTGATGGCCGCAGGCGGGATTCGAGATATATTCATCGCTTATTCGCTGGTCGGGGCGAGGAAGATCGAACGTGCGATAGAGCTTAGCCATGCTGGCGTGCGCATCATCGTGGCGGTTGACAGCTTGGATGGAGCAATGCGCCTATCCGAGGCGGCAGTCGCGAAGGGCTCGGTGCTGGAGGTCCGGATGGAAATCGACACCGGCCTGCACCGTACAGGCGTAAGCGCAGACGCCGCCGTAGCGCTGGCTAAGCAGATCGATGCGCTTGGCGGCATTCGCTTGAGCGGCATCTTCACTTACCGGGGCGCGATGCTTGGCGGCGCCTCGACGCTCGATCTGCAGGCGGCCGGACATGAGGAAGGCCGCCTTATGAGCGAAGCTGCGCAGCTGCTTCGCGACGCAGGCATCGCGATCGAGGACGTCAGCGTCGGTTCGACGCCGACCGCGATCTACGCGGCCGAGATCGAAGGCGTGACCGAGATTCGTCCGGGCACTTATATTTATCAAGACCGGATGCAAGCCGCCTTCGGCGTATGCTCGCTTGATGATTGCGCCGCGACCGTGCATGCTACGGTCGTCAGCCGTCCAGCCGACGATCTAATCATCGTCGACGGAGGCAGCAAGACGTTCGCGACCGATGTGCAGCCCGGCAATGCGCCGCTCTTTCTCAAAGGCTTCGCCCACATAGTCGGCGATCCGGGCGCTGTCCTTGTGCGAATGAATGAAGAGCACGGCATGATATCCGTGCATCCAAGCAGCGCTTATCGCGTCGGCGATCGGCTAACCCTAATTCCTAACCATATTTGCAGCACCGTCAACCTGCACAATTCGGTATACATCGTAGATGCCGACGGCCAGCCTCGCAAAGTTCCCGTGGCCGCCCGAGGTATGCTCGAATAATGAAGAGCTTTATCTACCTACTATGTACTATATCAAAGGAGTTGTCCCCAAATGTCCATTATTGATCAAAAGCTTGCCGAGCTCGGCATTACGCTGCCAGAAGCAGCGGCGCCCAAGTTCTCCTATATTCCGGTTAACCAAACCGGCAACCTCATCTATACGTCCGGCTTCGATTGTCGCATTAACGGCATTCTTATGTATGAAGGCAAGGTCGGTTCGGATCTAACGATTGAGCAAGGCCAAGAGGCGGCACGCCAAGTCGTTATCAATCTGCTTGCCGCTATGAAGGCTTACCTCGGCGATCTTGACCGCGTCGTGAAGATTGTCAAAATTCTCGGTTTCGTCAACAGCGCGCCGGGCTTTGGCGATCAGCCCTACGTCATGAACGGCGCTTCCGATCTGCTTATTGAGGTGTTCGGCGAGAACGGCCGTCACGCCCGCTCCGCGATTGGGACGAGTGACCTTCCGTTTCATACGCCTGTTGAAATCGAGCTGATCGCCGAGATTCGCGATTAAGCCTACTATTCGGCTCGGCAAGACACTTCATGGCATGGCAAAACCCCCAGTCGACTGGGGGTTTTTATTTTCGGAATATCAAACTTATAAGTTTGATCCTGCCATTAAATAGCGGATACGCATTTATACTGATTAGCAAGCAAGCGTTGGTTTACTAAAACAGGCAAGCACGGGATATAATTACAAGCAGAATGAAAAGTACAAGTATAATTCCTAAGCCCGAGAATGCGCCGCCGACTCCAGTTCCGCAAGGTCCAGTTCCAACACCTGCAACAGGGTAAGATGGTGCACAGTGTCCAGTGTTTGCACCTGCTACTCCATAGCTCATTTGTTCATCTCCTTTTTCTTAAGGTACAGTATCCTATGTATAAACGTACAATCGGTATAGGCGATTATATAAATTGTGCGTTTGCTCATTTTTGCCTGGAGCCCACACCTAGAGCCAATCATCCTCGCGCCAGTCCACTTTCATGCTCATTTAGATGGTCCAGTGCCCTTCTTCTCCCCCTTGCTGAACATTCCTTTCGCATAAATCCAACCAAGCAAGAGCAGCGGCAGCACCACACAAAAGGTTATATCGAACCACGCCCAATAATGATAAAGGATGTAGTAATAGGTCGTCGTATTTGGCATCACCATGGTTGAAAACACAAGTATGATCATCCCAAGCGGTATCGTCAGCATATTGCTTTCCTTCAATCGCAGCAGCTCGGCAATGCCTTGCACCAAAGCGTAGAAAAATAGCAGTGTTTTAAAATAGACCGTAATGATCCAAATGAATGCCAATACGGCCTCCATTCGCTCCAAAAAATTGCCGATCGTTAGCTTTTGCGCAAGCACGAAGGTCGGATAAAATTTGGTTACCATCAAATTAGGGCCAAGCACATACACGCAAAGCAGCATCGTAATGATCAGCACTGCAGCGCTGATGACAAATCCGGTCATAATGGGCCTCATCTTGTTCGCGCCGATAACGCGGGGAGCGATCATCAGTAAAACAATCATCTCTGTAAAACCGACGGTATAGGGCTGCCTCATGCCATTAATTACTGGAATAAGGCCTTTCGCCATTATTGGTTTCAGGTTATCTGTCTCAATCTGAGGCAGCAGGAGTACCACAAGAAACAAGAAGAACAGCACGAAGATTGGGAAAAGCAGCTCTCCCATTCGGGCGAAAGCTTCCACCCCATAGCGGTATGCAATAATGACGACTGTCATGAACAATATGATGACCGCGTTAGCAGGTGTTTCCGGAATCATCTGCGTCGTCATGAACTGGCTCATCTCGCTTGTTAACGTCACATGACAGAAAAAAAAGTAGAACAGAAACAACAGACCAACCACACTTCCGAACCAAACGCCAAGCGACTTCTGTACGTAATGAATAAGTCCGTCTCCTTGGAGCTTATTCGCAATCGCAACATAGAGAAGAGCCGTCGCGAAGCCCGGTACAAAACTTATCAGCATCGATATCCATGCGTCTTGCCCTGCAAGCTTGGCGGTAAGCGTCGGAATGATGAGGATGGAGTCGCCTATAGAACCGAACGCAATTAAGATCGCGAATTGACGCATTGATATTTTCGCATTATTGTATTTGCTCATCGCGATTCCCCTCCCATCCTCATTCGTCTGCCACTTCTGCTTACGCTATTTAAAAGGTTTATATACGATCTCCAAAATAGCATAAGGATTAGGAAGCTTCACTTCCATTACCAGTGCGCTATAAAGAGCCGTTGCCGTCAGAAGCAGTACGATATATACGAACAGTTCCCGTTTCCTGCTCTTCCGCACAAGGGGAGGGATGTCCAGCAAGGCAACGACTGCTGCCAGCGCAATTACCCCGATTAACGATGACATGCTCCGTCTCCCTCCCGTGTTACTGCGTTAACTACTCTAATACATCGTTGTGTTGCTCGTCGTGCCCAGCTTACGAATATGAGATTCAACGTGGTATTGAACCTTCAGGCCCGGAAACCATTCTTCATTCCATTCTTTCATAATTGGCTTCCAAAACTGCGGATGCTGCCTGCCTAGCGTACTGCCGAATCCAAAAATATCAGACTTTAGCTTTTGCGCCTTTTTAATAGAAGCTTCGGCATTGTTCTGGATGACCACCTTAATTTCTTCGTTCAGCTCTTGAATGGTCGCGGGATCCTCTAAATCAATGTTTTTACACATACGGTCCACGATATTAGCTTCTGTTCTAATTTGGATATGCGCCTCCGGCTGCCCATTTTTTATTTCCATTTTAATTTTGGAGTTGGAAGACGTGACTTCAATCCCAATATAGCTATTCTCTCCGCAAGGCAGTTCGATTGAGGTGCTTTTCAATTTACCGCTAATATCGGTGAAGCCTTTACTCTCCTGCTCATTCAACCAACCGATTAGCTTATCTGTCTTAAACACGGCAATGCCGGTATATCGAAATCGGGTAGAAGGCATATAAGTCTCAACATTTTGTTTGCTCGAGGCTTTCTTCTTGGTGCCTACAAGCTGAATGCCGGTTACAGCCAGCTCCTCGCCATGCGTAGATAATTTATTTAATAGATCGTCGAGGTTGACCGATACCGTAGGCGCCCAGGACTTCTCCGACGTCTGCAAAGAATGAAGCATGTTCTGGGTCGGCAGCCTCTCTAGCGGTGTGAATAGCTTCAATAAATCCTGTGCCTTCATTCCTTTCGCAATAATGAGGTTGGAGTCCATTCGAAGCTCGTTATCCCGCAAAGAGTTGTCAATAAAATTGCTGATTCCCATTCTCGCAAGCTCCTCGCCAATGACGTAGATTTGCAAATGCCCCATATATACCTTGCGCGGTGCTTCAGCAGTTAAAGAGCGCGCCGCTTCGAATAACGTCTTTCCCTTAGACTGGTAGAGTGTCATCGGGGGGCGCTCGCCACCCTTGGGCATCGTCGAAATTTCGCTAGGATTGACGACCTGGAAAGAAACAAGAAATTCGCCATCCTCCCAGTCTAATCCGATACCTAACACGATCATTAACTCATTTAGCTCACGTCTGCTCCAGCAGCCGGACAGCATCAGCACGCATAGCAAGAGCAGAAGCGTCTTCTGTATTCGTTCGCGTATAGTTGACATTGCATCACGCCTCCTCAGGTTCGCCGCTTCAGTCTAACCCGGTTGCCCGACTGCGCGCTGCCAGGTCGATTAGAAGTAAGCCAACGAGGCATGCGAATCAGTGTATCCCGATTATCTGCGGTCGAAAAAGGCGTGAATGGGGCCATGAACGGTTCGCCAAAAGAACGCAACGAGCACAAATGCAGGATTAAGACGAACAAGCCCATAATAATACCAAACAAACCAAAGCTTGCAGCCACCCCCATAAATAGAAAACGCAGCATTCGAATAGGAATTGACATCGTATAAGCCGGCAGTGTAAAGGTCGAGATGGCCGTGACTGATACGACAATGACCATTGCCGCAGATACAATGCCAGCCTCCACCGCCGCCTGGCCGATTACGAGCGTGCCAACGACAGAGACGGCTTGGCCGATCGCCCTTGGCATCCGGAGCCCTGCCTCCCGCAAGATCTCAAATGTAAGCTCCATCGCAAGCGCCTCGATAAACGCCGGGAAAGGTACGCCCTCCCTCTGTGCAGCTAAGCTTATAAGCAGAGAAGTTGGCAACATATCGCGATGAAACGTCGTAATCGCAATATACATTGATGGGAACAACAGCGAGATGAATACGCTGATGAAGCGCAGCAGCCTAAGCATGCTCGCATAGCTCCAGCGCTGGTAGTAGTCCTCAGTCGATTGGAAAAACGTAACGAGCTGAGCCGGCACGACGAGCGCATTCGGTGTCCCGTCGACCATAATCGCTACTTTCCCTTCCAGCAATGCGCCCGCTACGCTATCCGGCAGCTCCGTATTATAGACTGTAGGGAACAACGAGAATTTGGCATCCTCAATAAGCTCCTCAATATATCCGCCCTCGAGAATACCGTCTATGTCGATCGTCCTTAGACGTCTGCGTGCTTCTGCAACGACCGATGGCTTGGCAATCCCGTTCAAATATAGAAGCGTCACATCCGTCTTTGTCACGCGTCCGATCGTAATCGTCTCCAGCCATAATCTCGGATCCTTGATTTTCCGGCGAACGAGCGACGTGTTGGTGCGCAGTGTCTCCGTGAAGCTCTCCCTCGGTCCACGGATGGACGTCTGGTTCGTCGATTCGGTAACGTCTCTTCCCTTCCACTGCCGAATGTCGGCGCGATACGCTTCGTTGCTGCCATCGAGCAGGATGATCGCTTCTCCAGAGAGCAGGTTGCGATATAGATTGGCCATATCTGGAACGGGATGGATCGAACCGATTCCTTGGAGCAACGACTGTGCCAGCCCTTTTTTGTTCGCAGCAGCTTCAGCTTCAGGTTCGCTGTTACTGTCATTGGAGCTTTGATTGGGCGATATGCTGAACTTCAATACGTCAAAAATATAACTATTAATAATGGCGCTATCCGCCATCCCATCCATATAGACGACTGCAGCTGCGATCTTCTCGCTGCCTTCGTATCGAATTTCACGCAGTACGAGATCATCGCTGCCGCCCAACTCGCTCCAAACCCGCTCCATGTTGACCTTAACATCGGGATCAATCGGCTTGTCGCTATGCTCGTGAGGCGGATATGGCTCGAAAGAGTTTTTTTCATTATCAGAGCTCGTGGACGATTTTGCGCGAGAAGAAAACATGGGACGCATAGGGCGCTTTGGCATAATGTACCGACTCCGATTCTCATGATGGTCTTTTACCCATTATGACCATCAGGGCTTACGGATAAACGGCTTCGACAGTGGATGTCGCTAAGGATTGTGATGGATGCGGCAATAGTTCGATTTTGTCAAACTAATTTTGAGTAATAGGGGATTAATCGGGTTTAACAGCATTTAGTCGAACTAAATTGGAGGTTTTGCTTAAAAGACTCGAAAAGTTCAATTTAGTTTTACGAAAGGACACTAAATCGATTCCGGGAGTTGAAGAATTGAAAATAACGTCCCAAAAGGGCGCTATAGTAGTTCTCCTTCGTGATGAGCGGCGTACTTCCCTACTCGTTAGGTTGGTGAATGCTAATGTAGGGAAGCAGCACGCAAAGATTGAATATTTCTCGAGGCGGCGCTCATGCTTGTTCAGATTAGACCTTTGCGGTGAATAATGGTAAGGAGTCGGTAGAAATCCTCCGACCCCTCATCGGGTTTATGAATAAGGCCAGCGCCTACAGCAGAATCCACTGCCGCTTGCGCCCAAGCCGGTATGTTCATTCTTTGTTTGTTTTCTAGATAGACAACGCGTTCTGCCAAATGGGTGACCGTCGTCTTGAGACTTTCCAGTAACGCTTTCTCTTCCTTCGTCATCGTCTCTCCCCCTGAATCTAATTGTGTCAGCTCGGCGGCTACCTGCTGCTTGAATTGCAGCCAGCCTGTCCATTTTCCTTTGTCGTACATAAGCCTAGGACATATTTTGCCCGACCAGTCAAAATGCCTGCGAAGCCGGTCGATTCCCCAGCCTCGCTCAGCTAATAGCTTAGCGATGAGTTCAGCTGCATGGTCTAGCGTCTGCGCGTAGTTACCGCTCTCGCATATTTCGACAGAGATCGAAGTCCGGTTACCGCTCGCCGGCACGCTGCCATCACCTGCGTGCCAGCTATTCTCAGAGAGCGGGATGCACTCGATCGCTTGATGCTCGTCAATGACAATGTGATAAGAAGCGGTTCGGCTATTCGTAGGATTTGTTAGCCAGTCTCTCTCATTTCTAGCGGTACTCGTTGGATTGCCCGTATTGTGCACCGTAATCGTCGTTGGTTGCAGCATCGGATGCGCCGGTCTGCGATTGAAAGGCGTGGAGAGCGGGATGTGATCGACAACGTAGTTAACCATTCCCATTCTTCGTCTCTCCCTTGTCGCTCAGTTGGGCTAAGAACTGCTTGAGCTTGCCGGGAAGCGGCACGCCGATCGTACCGAGATTCTCGATAACGGATAGCCCTTCCCGACCCGCGTAGAAATAGACAGCCGCCGTGCGAAAGATCGGAACGCCTGGCTGCACCCAATCATCCATCAACGCGGCAAGCCCGATCACGAACAACACCGTAATCTTGCGAACACCGCCCCAGAACATGACTTCGCTGTCGATTAGCTTCGTCTTAATTGCACCAAGTACGCCAGTGACGTAGTCAACTAGCATGAGCAGCAACAATACTTGCAGCGCTTTGTCCCAGCCGCCTAGCCAGCCGGAAACAATAACGCCCGCGGCAGCGATGGAGCTGCTGAGGGCGGTTTCTTTGCCGCCTGTTCCGATTGCGGCAATCAATATCGTTGACAATGCTTCTTTCAGTTGATTCATTACCTTACTCCCCCTTTCTAAATAAAGAAAGCCCCGCGTGAGCGGAGCTTCTATATTCCTATTCGAACTTAAACACTATCATCGGCTGTCAAAATGGCTTCTACTTCCTCCCGTTTACCTACTGGTACATCCCCAATAGTCTTCAATCCTTTGCGAATTAACGTTGCATATATCGTCGCCATCTAATCACTCACCTCCAAGGCAAATACGGTTTCTAAAACTTCCAAACGTGTCGTTAAGGATTCGATCGTTGCTTGCTGTTCAATGACAAGGCCGTAAGCTTCGGTTAAAGCTAACATCGTATCAAGGCTCTCCTGTTCACGTTGAGCATTATTTCTAACGCTCGTCTCGTATGCCTCAGCCAAAGCTAACATCGTTGCAATATTGTCATTTTCAAGTCTATCTACATTCTGCTCTGTCGATTCCAAGACAAGAGGTAGATCTGTAGATTCTTCCGCGATTTCCTGCTCCGTCTTCTCGCGAATCGTCTCGCCGTCTAGCTTATAGGCGTTCGCGTTCGCACTGAATGTCTGCCACTCTTCGAACGTAATCGGGAGCGCTGCTTCCGGAATATTTCCACGGTGTATCTCGTCAACATAAAAAGCCGCTATATTACCCGACTCATTAAAATCGGCGTAATACTGCGACTTCTGCTGAAGTTCATAATTATTTGGTTCGCTCATATTCGTCTCCTCTCCTACCATCCGATTGTGATCCAATTCACGTTTGAACTGGCACTCGACCTCACGCTAAAGCTCGTAAGCCCCGCCGCGTTGACAGTTGCGTATATCCCCGTCGTGCCTGTGGCTGTCGCCGACACGGAAAATACCGAGTTTGGAAACGCGATTGGCAGCGTTACGGTGGATAGCGTAGTTGTCGCGGCTGCTACACCCCATTGTATGATTACACCGCTAGGGAGCTTTTGATAACCGTTTCCTGTGAGGCTTAGCGCTGCGTTTCCGTCATGCCAAACCTTATTAGTGCCACCGCTACCTGCGTATGCCTCGCCTGTGTCTAAATTCACACGAAAAACCTCGCCTAGATTGGCGTTATCCACGTTGTTTCGACCTTTAACTACTAACGCGTTTTCGTATGCGTGGATGCTCGCGGCCTTTGACCCTATCTCCGTATCCCATAAGTAAAACGTCGGACGCGCTCGTTTTACCCCTTGATCCTCCGAGAACAAATTTGCCGTAGACATTTTTGCCGTTCGTCCGTCCATAACTCCGGCGAGCGCCCGCTGCAGCTCGGCAAGCGCGCTATATGCGGTAGCTGCGTACGTAATCGTCATTGATTGCGCCGGAATGTTCGCGACGGGAGCTACGACGTGATTGTCACCGGACTCGATAACAAGTGCGCCGGACGTTGGCACTTCTTCATAAACGGAGTCTGCGAGCTGATAATGAACTTGGTACGGAGTAAACCCTTGATCATTCGCGGTTGTTGGCAAAGTCTGTATTGCGCTACCGCTTACTGACCCAAAATTGTCCGAACCGATACCGAAATAGATTTTAGCCCAACCCTTAGATCCTGTTCCGTTGTACGGAACGTTCGGCGCGCCGCCCCAAAGAAACATACGCCAACCGTTAAAATACGCTTTGATCTCGGCGGCGGTCGGTTCGTACGACTCCCCCCACCCGGAATCTGCGTCGGCTATGGTAATATACAGGGAGCTATCGGACGCCCGTACTATCGATTGATCCGCCGCTGTCGCCGTTCCCGTCCTTAGCAAGACCTTACCGTCGTACTTCGTTACCGTTCCCTTATAATCGATCGGCGTAGCAATCAACACCTTTGCGGACTTATATCCCGTAGCGTCTGCATTCCAAACCCACGCGAGCGAACCGTCGAGAACCAACTTTTCGACGCGCTTACGCTTTACCGCCTTACCATCGATATAACGAACATCGTCTGATACGGTCCCGTCCGGCAATCCATGTAAGCGTGTATGGAACGTTAACGTCGACTTAACCTGCGGTTTATGCGTTTGCGAAACGGTGCCTTTAACTAGCATCGGATTGGAAAAAGTAAACGTACCGACCAAATTTCCGTTTGATACAAATACGCGCATTGTTTCCGCACCTGCTGGAACGGTTACGGTGAGGTTTTGCGCTGCGCTCCATCCGGTCGGAGATGAGATTGATACGCCGCCCGCCGTGAAGTCGATTGCTGTACGCCCCGTGTGCGTTACGCTGTACGTATACGTCTCTCCGGCCTTAACGGTCATTTCGTGCCACATATTCACGCCCGCCGTTGAACTGGCGACTATTGTAGCGTTATACACGGAGGGAACTATGCCCGCCGCTCTGTTCGTCCACTCGTTAAACGGCGGGAGCAAATTGTCCTGTATGCTCGTAACCGACGGATTAACGACGGAGTTTAGTCCGGTTCCCGTCCATGGATACTTTACGAGCAACTGGTCGCGCGTTAGAGCTGCGTCTGCTGCCGGAAGTGGAAAAATGGCGACTTCCCGAATGTCCGTTTTAAAACCGTTAGAGGCTGTCGCTGACGAATAGATTGACATTGCCGTTACGCGGGCGTTAGCCCAATTATCAATAAGAGATTGTGTAACGGTTATAACGCCCGCGAGTTGATACCACGTACCTAGAACGGGAGAGGCCACGGCCTGTGCTGTGTACTGCAGTACGTTGTCATAGATAACGAGTTGAAGCGAAGTAGGCGCGCCGCTCACTTGCCGCATATATGCCCGCAAAAATATCTTATCGCCTACTATTGGAGTAGCGAGCGAGACATTTCGCGCAATTTGTGGATTTGTTATCGTTCCGTTACCAGTAACCGTTATAACGTTACCGGCCGCCGCAAGCGTACCGCTACCGAACCCATTCCACCCGCTTGTCGACGAGAAATTCCCATAAAATCCGAGACCGTTAACCTGTGAGCGTCCGTCAATACGAGGGAACGCGAATGCCGCCGCCTTTCCGCCTAGTACCGTTTGCGCACCTTGTACAAGCGGAATCGTCGTGTTTAGCTCCGCCTCTTGAGCGTCGAGGCGTGCCGTCACTGGTGCGACTGCTGCGGATGCCTTCGCTTGCGCTCCCGCCTGCGTTTCGGCGACTGTTTCGAGAGTATCTAGATTTTCGTTATATCCCGCACGACTAAAGACTTCATTCCCTAGCGGTTTCTTTAAACCAATTCGCGGAGTAATATCCGGCATTTGTCGTCCTCCTATACTTTATATACTTCCATTTCGTTCCATGTAAGTTCGAGTGCATCCCACGCGTCCCACGGTTTCGAAGTAAATGTGATCTCGTTCCATGTTAGAAACCTAAACACATATTTAACAACCAAATGAGCCGGCAGCACATTACGAATCGCTTGCTCCAGATCTGCTAGATTCAGAGGAACACCTAGTGTTGAAATAAAGCTGATCGATACTTTATAGACCGCGTTATCCTCAATCACCTCGACTTCCCCATTCGCATAAGCCTCCGCTACCGACTTAATCAGTCGCGCCGTTACCGTCCCCGTCCCACGCAATTTCGAGCGGATGACCGATCTGCGCTGATCATAAGGTTGGCCTGCGGATGGCTTAATGCCAAGCTCCCGCTCCCACCTAGCCAACCCCCATGTGGCTGAATCAACGAATCGCTGATCGAAGCCAGCTTCAATAGCCTTCACAAGGCCATCTAACTCTTCACCTTCAGCCTCGGCTAACAATCGAAACTCTTTATTGTCCTCATAAAAGCTAGGCAGGTGGCCTAGCCATTCGCGCCCCATAGGACTCGTCAAATCATTCACTCAAGGCCACCTCCCCGATAATAGCAACCTGCCCAGGCAATACGGACACATTTACCTCGCCACCGTTCACCGTCAAGCTCTCAAAGTCATGAACACCCGGTACGTCAAGCAGCATCGATCCGATGCGTACATACTTAGGTGACGGATCACTAGAGAACGCAATGCCCCGCAAATACGCTTCCAATGTTTCACTAAAAGCAGTCTTCACCGTTTCCAAATTGGCTGTACCATTTAGCACAACGTTAGCCGATACGTTAATCACTACGCCTTGCGCGGCAGTGACTGAGACGTTCGCGCCGATCGGCGCAACCCCTTCACCAGCTCCAGCCGTAGGACTAATATACTGCTGCACATCCTGCACAAGCTGGCTGCTCGCAGGTTGTTTGTTGCTGTCAATGACTACAACGCGAACCGTCCCAGGCCCGTTCCACAGCGGCTCTACCCTCACATCGCCAACACCTGCAATCGATAGCGCCCATTTCCGATAATCGGACTGATTGCCGCTCGTACCCGGACTTTGTATCTCTTCAAAAAAGCGACTGCGCAGCTGTTCATCCGACTCCTCATCCTCGCCTGGCACCAATATGTCTTGCAGTACAGCCGACGCAAGCCCGTTCACATAATCGATAGGGAGCATAGCGCCATATGGCTCATTACCACTGCGGCCGACGGACTCGCATTCGAGCTCGTATTGACCATCAGCAATACGTTCTAATACCTTGAAGTTCAATTGGCTAACCGAAAACCGGCTGCCAACTGGAATCTCGAACGGCCCATCTCCCTCTCCATAAAACCGTCCCAGTCGCTTCGCTTTCGTGGCTGATTGCCTTGTAATACCGAAATCCGCTGTACGCCTACTCAGATACTCACCGCTGGCCGTGTCGCCAAAGGTTAACGCCATCTGGATATCCAATTGCGCGTACATTTCTCCTAATTCTGCCGCCGCTGGGGCTAACGCGTCATAGATGATGCTGCCTTCACGCTTGTCCACATCATTAGGCACGCGATCCAGCATACGCTGCAGCAGTGTACTAAATGTAACGTCCTCATACATCTTGCCTCACCTCCTCTCGAAAGCTCCTAAAGTCAGATACAACGGTAAAGGTCGCCTTTGCCACATCAGCATCGATCTCGATTGAAAAATCATTCACTTCACTAATCCGATCATCTTGAAGCAGAGCTTCACTTATCCTTCGTTTAATCTCCGAACGAACAAACGCCGGATCAGCGCCAACCAAACCTTCCAATTCAACACCGTAGTCAGCGCTATAGCAAAAGAATCGATAACGTTCCGTTTGCAAAATTTTAAAGACCGATTGCCTCACAGCATCCGGCCCATCGGTTAGACCAATGATGCGATTCGCCACAGTATCCAGCTTATACGTCTTGCTCGTCTCAGCCTGTTCTGTCAATTCTGATCCGCCCAAGCTTGTCCCCTGCGGAATCATGGGCGTACCAACTTATCGAGTACAACGTATTGTTGTCCGCCCTGTACGCGAAGAAGTAGCACGGCATCGCCAGCCTCCAGCCCCTTGCGAATAACAACCTTGCCCCCCGTCGCTGACTCTCCCAGGTCCACTTCAAACCTCGTTAAACTTTCCGGTAAAATCAAAAAATCCTCCGGCAGCGTGAAACGTGGATCCACGTTCACTTCCAGAGGATTTAGGTTCGTTACTTTTCCCACCAGGACGGCCATCGGATTGCCTGCCGCATAAGCTGCGGCACCTGCTTTTTTGATCGAATCCAACAATGCCATTAAATCACCCTCAATTCCAGACTCATTGTATGCGCATCCGCATCGAACTTATGGGTACAGTCTTCCACGAGAAAATACTGGCTAATCGCAAGCTCTTGAATCACGATTGGAATATAGAAGCCTGCCCGAACACGAAGATCGCCAAGCGCTTCGATGCTGAGAGTCTTCTGCTCGCGGTTTTTTAAAGTCAACAACTGATCGACAAATGTCTTGATCTGCGCCTCATTCATTTTCTCATCCGCCTGCTGGTACAGTTGGAGCCTGCCCCACTTGGCGATATTCGCGCTGTCTTGGCCAAGATGAATATCCCGCTTCCCCGTCTTCTTATTGTCCTGATACACTTTAATATAGTTATACGTATCGCTGTCTATCGAACGTTTATAACCATAATCGTGCATCAAGCTCCAGTCGCCGACAACGAAATCCAGCTTCATCTCCTTAATATTGCGAAGAGACAATTTGCCGAAATCATCATATAGAAAGAAGTTTCCTCTTTCATTAATAACCGTCAGGTCCAGTGCCTTGCAAATAATGTCGAGCAGCTTCTTATTGTCTTCCGACATTTTCGGGATTTTGTAGCCCGTATCCGATATCGTTCCCAGCTGCAGCTTAAAATCGGATGCAATTTTCTTCACGATATCCGACGCGGTAATATTGGTGAACACGTAGGTGTCATTAGCGAGCAAATACCGGATTTGGTCGTACGCCGTAATCGACACGCTCTCGTCCTTACCAGAATCAATATCGAACACATAGCCATAAAAGACCCCAATCCCGTCTTTCATCACGCGAATAACGTCACCAACGTTCACCGCAAATACATCGCTTTGGAACAAGCTGCCCTTAACAAGCGTCAAACTTAAACTGGATGCAGATCCGATTCGCTTCGTCTTGTAGGTCAGTGACGGAACAATGCTCGTAATGTCCCACACATTGCCGTTTCGGTTATCGATTAGTATCTCTAGCATCTCATAACTCCCTTAGCTTGAGGATTCTACCGATAAGACCATCTTTTTCATTAAGCAAGTAGTCCGGAATACCATTCGCATATTGTAGACTTCGCCATAGATTTGCATTTCCAAGCTGCAGCTTAGCCACATCCAGAAGCGACTCATCTTCTTTCATACGATAAGTTTTAGGTATCTGACGTTCTGAAGGTCGACTCACCTGCTTCTTAACACCGGTTTGATTATTACCCAATATCACTTTCCGAGCGCCGTAAAAAACAAACTTCTTCAACCCGATACTGTATTCGATATCCGAGGAACCCGCGATTTCCGCCCACTCGAATTTCTCGATGCTTACAGCCATATTGAGATCGAATGACGCGCCAGTGAAGACGAATCGGATCGGATGCTTTGTTTTCATCCAATTCAGAATTAAGTTCACGTAATATACCGGATCGTACAAAGCCTGACTTGCGACGAAAGCATAATGATTTGCCGGGAATATGCTTTTGAATGAAATATCTGTCAGCTTCGGACTCTGAATAACGTTAATCTCACCTAAGCCGGACACCTCGAAAGATTTGCCGCCAACAGAATTCCCGATTTGAATATCAGGGGGGTTAACCGGGATTCGAAAGCCCTCTTGCTGATTGTTATAGCTAAGCCAAATACCATACTCGGAATAATTGTTTATCTGCATTATGCGTACACTCCTTCCGCGGAGGTCGCTATCTGCTCATTGAGCGTCTTCTCGATACGTCCAATGATCGTATCAATGTCGTGGCCATTGTTAATATCGCCGGTCTGCACGCTGACGCTAGGCTGCAAGGATACGAAGTTTTGAATGTTCTTCATCTCGGCAAGCTCCCTCATCGTCTTTAAATCTTCACTAGAGATATCAACCGTTTCGTTGATGCTTCCAACTTCATTGACACGGTTAATGTTTGGCTGGGCTCCACCCAAACCTTGCGTACCATCTGGCTGTTCACCTGGCTTTGTACCTGCGGTTGTTTCCTTAAGCTTAGCGCCTAGATCTCCAAGACCGTCATTCATATTGCTCATAAAGCCGCTACCTGCTTTATTGCCTTTATCAAAGGCATCGCCAACATCAGTCTGCGCCATTTTGTACTTCGATAGATCAAAGCCTTCCTTATAATTCTCGGGATCGAATTTTTCCAGTGCGCTGGCTTCAAATTCAGCTATCAGTGGAATCTTAGCTCCGCTGATGGCGTTTAACTTTTCAATAAGCCAGTTCACGTTATCGATAAGCTTATTGATCAATCCTTCAAAGTACCCGAGCACCGTCTGAACCAAATCAAAGAAAAACTTCCGTACGCCATAAGTAGCATCATTAAAGACATTCACAAAGAACCCCACGACATCTAAAATAATATTCCAGAAGACAGCGAACAGATTTTTTAATACTGCGAAGAATGCATAGAATACGCCGGTAATAATGCCGACAATAGCTTCCGTCTCTGCGCCGAAGTAAATCATAATTCCAATTAATATGCCAATCGCCAGTATAATAAGAAGGATCGGCCAGTTTATAAGCAGCCATGCTCCTGCCTGTGCCAGCAATGGCGGTATCGCTGCCCATAATGGCGCAAGCATTCCCCAAAGCGCTGTAAGGATAGCTGGTAAAAACATCGAACCGATTAATAGAAATACAGTCGCTATAGCTGGCCAATACGCAATGAACTGGTTGACCAACCATAATGCGCCATCCGCTACAGAAGCGAGCATTTGAGCTACGAACGAGAGTCCCGCACCGAAAATATCAAAGAATGGCTGGAGCTTACCAGAACTGAATAGTTCATTGATTGCCGTAAGAATCGGCGTGAAAGCTGTTATCGCCCCAGCCCCTGCTCCTGCAAATCCGGCTTTGACTTTATTCTGCAGATCAGCAATTTGTTCACTCGGCGTGTTCATAGCTGTAGCCAACGCATCTTCACCCATATTGGCCTTTACAAGCACTTCATCGAGCGCATTCAGGAATCCATCCACGCTATCCTCGCCTGGCGCAGTGAATTTTGCGATATCGATTCCCTCTACGATTTCGGGACTAATATTGAATTGACTGGCTATGTCTGAAAAGTCTCCAGAGGCCATAGCATCTTTGATCGCTGAAGCTGCACCTTCCGCACCGCCTCCGCCAATATCGAACTTGGACATTTTCATAGCCATCGTTGACATACGGTCTAATTGAGAAGTATCGTTAGCTGCAGGCATAAGCGTAAGAGCTGCCTTCACCCCTTCCGTAACATCGACCCCGTTATCAACCGCATTTTTACGGATATGATCGAATAATGGAGCTCCAACTTCCTCGCTGCCACTTCTAGCAATAAGCATTGCCCGCATCTTATCTTCTTCCACTGCACCTGATATCGCCATTTCGATCATCTTAGCAGCTGTTTCACCAGCTCTGACAATAGCCGTTTCCCACAAGGTTGCCCCTTCTTCAGCTTGCGCAGCAATATCTGCTGGCGGAGGCGCTGCTTCTGGAGGCGCTTGATTCTGAGTCATTTCATTTATTGCAGCTATTGCTCCAACAATATTTCCTAATCCAGCAATAACTTCAAACGGATCTTCTAGACGCTCACGGAAACTACGTCGACCGTTATCTCCATTATTTCCGTTGTTACCATTGTTACCGTTATTTCCATTATTGTTCGGATCACCTGATCCTGAGCTTTGATCTGCAGCTTCTTTCAACTTCTTAAGTGATTCCGTGAACTCGTTCATTGAGGTCGTTGCCTTCTTGAACTCTGTATCCATTTGCTCAATTTCTTGCTTAGCAGCCGAAATGCCTTCGAGCATTAGTCTCCCTTGCTCTGCAAAGTTAGTGAGATTTACCAAGAAATTACCAGTCACAGCAAGAGTGCTTCCATTTACTTCAATAGAACCACTCCCTGTAAAAGAAGAAACAAGATCTGACATCCCTTCACCCCCTTCACACGGGCAAGAGCGCTCTCAGGTGCCGAGAGCGCTGCCCGTCCTTATTTTCGTTTCGATCTGGCTCGCTGCTTCTTCTCGCTTTCGATGCGGACGTCGATCATAGCATAGATAGCCGCTTTCTCGCGGCGGGACATCGCCATCAGCTCGTGGGGCAAGATTCGCAACTCGTGGAGGGCGTAGTAAGCGTAGTTCGCTTCGCCGTCGCCCTCTTTAATTAGTTTTTTACGTCGTCAGCCAGATCGTTTAAACTTTGGTTGAAACCATTAATGTCCTGCACACGCTGGACAAGGGACGCATATTCGCCTGGACGAAGCATGGTGCGAAGCAGATTTTCCGCGCCCATGACTCCGTACGACTTTTGCAATTCCGCATCCTTCAAGTTTGGATAATGAATGCTGCTGACGACTAGCTTCGCCAAGTATTCATCCGTATTCGTCTCAGGTACGAATACCCCATTCTTACCTTTCACTTTGCGCGTCGCCGACTTCCGGCATTCCTCGTTCTCTGCCTCGGTCATACTGCGAAGCTGCCATGCAATCGGCTCGCGCTCCGCGTTCTTGAAGCGATTCGATACGATAAAAGGTTCAGTCTCCTCCGCAGCCGCGTGTTGCGCAAAAAATAGGCTTAGTTCACTCATGTTCGTCCTCCGATATGTTTATATGATTTTTTGGATTAATTGCTCGAAAGTTTATTAAACGGGACTTCGATGTCAACGCCTTCGAAGGTGAACTCCAGTTCTTCCTCCAGCGCCTCGCTTTCCGTATCCAGCTTGCCGATAATGACCTTGTTCAGGTTGACGTTATACAGCGTCACCGTCTGCTTGCCGATAGAGGAAGCCGGGTCCTCATTCACGATAACGACGTCGAAGTAGGAGTCGATGCCCGTCTTCACATAGTCCAGCATCATTTGGCGGAACTTCGTCGTCACGTAATAGATCGTCATGCTGCCCGTTCCCGACCAGCCCGTCGCCTTATGCTGCAAGCCGCGATGCCCGAGCGTCTTGATCTCGGCCTTCGTCTTCTCGATGCTCGCCTCTAGCGTCTTAATATAGAACATTTCCTCGTTAATTCCGTTAATATTGGCATACGCTCGTCCCTCTTGACCGGAAATCGTATCACCTGCGTTCAAAAATGCCATCTTACTTCACCGTCACTTTCATATATACTTTTTCTACGCTGTCTACCGGTTTGATATACGCATCGATGAAGATGCTGTCAGACGACTCCCCGCTCGTAACGGTCAGATCCGTCTGCGAATCGAACTGTTGAATAGCACCGCTGCGCTGCAAGCTGTCCAAATACTTCACGCATTCGCTGCGGAACAAACTGCGGCCATCTAGGCTGTTGTCGATCTTGCCGATGTACGAAGCTTCAAAAATATGTTTAAGGTCGTTCGCGATGCCGTCCAGCACGCGAATGACACGGTTTTTGGCGAATACCTGGCTCTTGCCAGCCGTTAGCGTTGTCAGCGTATTAATATCCTGCTCGACGATCGCTTGACCGTTGCTTGCCGTGAATACGAATTCGCCGGCTTGCAAAGCTGCCTCGATCTGCGTATTCGTGTAGCGAATATCCGCATCGACAGCGTCCTCGTAAGCATCGTAAGTCAATGATTTGTTCATTGCAGCGCCAGCCGTTGCGGCTGCCACCCATACCGTCGCATTTTGCGCATCTACGATCGTACCATCCGCCAGCTTAACGCCGTTTTTGACGCTAATGACGCCTTCATGATCCGCAGCAGCGTATTTCGCAACGACGACTTGGATTTTGCGGCCTTCTACTTCGCGTAGCCGACGGGCAAAAGCCGCATACGCCGCTTTAAGCGAATCATCGCTGGATACGAGCGCGATCGTGTGGAAGTCGAGCAGTTCGATCTTCGACAGGAAGTCGATATGCTGCTGATTCGTAATCGAGCCGTTCGCACCGCCCTCAAGCGCCGTGCCCGCAGTTGCGCTAAGAGTGCCAGTACCGCCGAATACAATGAAAGAATTCGGAACAAGCGATGCGATGCTGTTCACTGTCTGGACATCCGCCTGTACGTTCGATACGTAAGTGATCACATCGAACAAATCACTGTCATCGACGTTCTCCTGAACAGCAACTTTGATATCATTGCCTCGTAAGCCGCCGAACTTCGCTGTTGTCGTAAGACTGCCGATCACAGCCGTTGCTTTCGTGCCCTCATTCAAGCGATACACCAGAACTGTCTTCGCACGATTCAGCGCACTTGCAAGCCAACCAAGCTCCGGTTCGTCAAGACTGTAGCCCAGCAAGCCGAATACATCCGACTCCGCATTGATTTCGATCATTTGCTGAGGCTGACCCCAATCGAGCGTTAACGGGACGGAAACAATACCTCTCTCACCGATGTTGCTTACTGCCTTCTTCTCACCGACCACATTAATATAAACGCCGGGACGAATTTTGTTTTGCGTTGTCCAATTTCCTCCTGCCATGTTCTACATGACCTCCTTTGTCAAATAAACGCTGATTTGTTTCACTGCTTGTTCATGCGAGTAAGTCTCATCCCCATCCAGCACTGCGGCTAGAACGTCTTTCTCGGAAGTCGAATACCTGCTCGCTGCAAGCAGCTGTGATTTGCTGAAGCTTTGCTCCGACTTCGCTGCTTTCCTGTCGCTTTTCTTCATCGATCCTTACCTCCATCTTCTAAAGCCTACGTCGCGCTGCCCGGCTGCTACATATGAATCACTCCTCTCGGGCTTGGTACAGAAAAGGGACAAGCAGCTTATCCCTCAGCCGCTTGTCCCTCGCTCATGATCTCTTGCACAATATCATAGTAGCACGGATTTTTTGGCGATATCGGACATCCAGCGGACAACCTTGGGACATTAAGCGGACATAAACCGGACAAGCTCTTGCACAGCCTTCTGCTTCCATCTGCGGAACGTGCGATCAACAATACCAAGCTCTGAAGCAACGAACTCCGCTTGCTTTCCTTCTATATATCGAAGCTTCAACAGTTGCGCGTATTGGGGCTCGCATTCCTCCAGCGCTTCAAGCGCTTCGTCGATCTCCCGCTTCTGACGCTCCAGATCCTGAAGCTCGCTAATCTTATCGAGCACGCCACGATATCCTTCCGAAGAGGAAGCTCCTGCCCGCGCTTCCAGCACCTTCTTGATCTTGGCCTCCAGCTCTTTAAGCAACTGTTCGTCCTCTGGGCTTGCTGAAGCCTGGATTCGTTTCACTTCCTTTAATTGCGCGCGCGTCCCAAGCGGATATTTCGTTAAGTTCGCATGAGCAGCCGATTCAATCTGCTGTTCTCTCTCGTCCAGATACATATAAGTCGGCAGCTTACGAAGCTCTCGGTGCAGCTCCTGCAGTTTATCGTCCTCTGACACAGCGCTAAGTCGGATGCCCGGTCCGACCGATGTTTTCTCAAGCTGCTTCATGCGCGCCGTCAAACGGCGATATGAGCCCAGCAATTCAAGTGCGATTTCTTCCTTATTCATTTGATACGACCTCCTATTTATTATTTAAGTATTTTAAATACCCTACCACGCAAAAAAATATAACTAAACTTCGGTATTGACAATACCATCTTCGAGAAATATACTAGCTGTGAAGTATTTTCAATAGCAACCCCGCTATTCATTAGACAGCCATATGTTTCCTTCTGATGAATTTCATTGTATTCGGTATTTATAATACCGTCAAGTAGTTTAAATACCGTTATAACAATAATGGAGGGTATTCAAAATGTCACTAGGGTCGAGAATCAAAGAACTGCGCACCGAAAGAGGGCTGACTCAGCAGGAAATTGCTGCTAAACTGGAAATGGGCCGTTCCAACTTCGGCCATATCGAGAACGACCGTGTTACGCCAACGAGCGAGGACTTGCAGAAAATAGCGGATATTTTAACAACGACAACCGATTATTTACTTGGCCGCGACCATACCACGGCAACTATTCCGGAATGGGCCACGTATAAAGATAAGCGCGACTTCAAGAAACTGCTGGAGGACGACGGAGAAGTGATGTTCGACGGCGTGCCGATGAGCCCTACTGACCGTCAGCGTGTCATGGATGTGCTTACCGGACTGTTCTGGGAAGCGAAGCAAATGAACAAGCATAAGAAGACTGCACCGCAGGACGCTAGAACTGACGATGCCGGAAGGTAGCTGTTGCTATGGATAAACTAATTCGTAAGCTGATCCGAAAGTTCCAGACCAACGACCCTTTCACGATAGCCGAAGGGCTTGGCATCCATTTGCGGTACGCGGATTTAGGCGAGGATACGAGAGGCATTTATTATAAAATATTGCGCAGGCGTTTCATCGTTATTCACGAACAACTCCCCGAAGATTGGCGTCGGTTCGTATGCGCGCATGAGCTTGGACATGACCGTCTGCATCCCGGATTCAACCGGTTTTGGCTGGACGAGCAATCATTCTTTAATGTAGGCAAGTATGAGCGGCAGGCAAGCAAGTTCGCCGTCCGGCTTTTAACCGCCGGTGATGCTCCTGTGAGAAGCGAAACCCTTGAGGAGCTGCTGCGGCGTAACGGCGTCCCTCCAGAGATGCAAAAGTTCTATTACTAATAAATAGGAGCTTGTCGTTTAGCCTGTATTTCATCCAGTCTAATCGTGCCCGATCCCCTGTTAAGTGGCTTTTGATTGGATAACATACAGTCAAAACCGTCACTTTAACCTTGAATGACCTATCTCCGTCCATTTGACTGTACGAAATCCAATTAAACGGTTAGTACGCTTTCAAATGTACAACACAAAAAGCTAGCAGCCCATCCTCGGATTGCTAGCTTTTTTATGTGCAATTAGCGCTCAATCAGCCCATACTTGCTCTTGATTCGTTCCAGCTTCTCCAGCATCGGCCGCGAGAGAATGGCCAGGAACATGACTGTCGCGATGGCATGCACCATATCGAACCAGAAGCCCGAAGCGTAGGTTGCGAGCAGCGCCTCCCATGAGAAGGTGGACGTGAACATCATCAACGATCCAATGTTAATAATGCCCCCATAGATGAAGAATGTTGCCAGTCCGCCGAATAGACAAAGCGCCAGCCGCGTCTTCTTCAACAAACCTTTCTTGAACAATATACCCGCCACAAAACCGATGATGCCGAAGCAGAACATTTGCCATGGCGTCCATGGGCCTTGTCCGAAGAAGAAGTTAGAGACGAATCCCGCGACTGCTCCGACGAGAAAACCTGCCTCCGCGCCGAAGCTGACGCCCGCGATAATAACGATCGCCACAACCGGCTTGAACTGCGGCAGCATGAAGAAAGCCGCCCGTCCGGCTACAGCAATAGCTGACAATACGGCAATAACGATTAACTCGCGCGCCTGCGGCTTGCGCTTCTCGAAGACGAGCGCAAAGGGCAACATCGTATATAAAATAATCAATAAGCTAACAAAATAATATTTGCGGTCGTCCAGAACGAAGATACCAAACATAATCGTTGCAGGAATAACCAGCAAGATAAGCGCGGTGGATATCAGCGTCCGGCGGCTGAGCCTGTCGCTCACTATCCGCTTCTCCGGCATTGCTCAATCACATCCTCTACCGTTACACCGTCACTCCATACGTGGCGAACCATGCGATTGGCTGCCGTTGTGTAGAAGCTATTGCCTGCAAAAAACGTTTTTGTCTCGTTCGTCGCAATAATGCTCCCATCGAAAAACATCGAGCAAACCTCACCATGCCTGGCGCAAAACTCGATATCATGCGATACCATTACGATCGTGATGCCTTTTGTATTCAAGCGCTTCAAAAAAGCGGCCAGCTTCTCCTTAAAGTAACCGTCCAGCCCCTTCGTCGGTTCGTCGAGCAATAAAATCTTCGGTTCGAGCAATAGCACCTTTGCAAGCGCGGCACGCTGCTGCTCTCCGCCGCTCAGATCGTAAGGATGCATAGCCAATAACCGTTCCAACTCGGCGAACTCGACTACAGCCGCAACTTTGGCGGCCTTCTCCTCATTCGTCAATCCGGATGAATCAAGCATTTCGTACAAATCCTGCTCAACCGTTTTCTTCACGAACAGATGCTGCGGATTTTGAGGGAGAATGCCAAGATTGCTTGTAAACAGTTCTCTGGCGTTCAGCTTCGCGACGTTTTTGCCGCCGATGAGCACCTTCCCTCTATAAGGTTTCAGAATACCGCCAATTAAGGATAGCGCGGTAGACTTCCCCGTCCCGTTCCCACCGACGATACAGTGGAACTCGCCTTCGCCAACCTCCAGCGACAAATCCTTGATGACATCGGGCCCGTTCTTCTCGTACTTGAACCATACGTCTTGGAATATGATTGCCTTGTTGCGTGACGTCTTGGATACGTCCCGTCGCCCCTCAGCGATCTCCGATTCGGCAGCCGTCTTGCCTTCCAGATATGCATTCAGCCATTGTCGCCCTTCCTTAACTGTAATCGGGCAAGGCAGCTCACTGTCAACTCCGGCACAGATTTGAATGGGAGATGGCATTGAAGCGAACATCGGATGATTCATGCGGGCTAGCGCTTCGCCTACAACCCAAGGCGAATCGTCCGCTATAATCGATCCCTCGTCCATGACGATGACGCGATCCGAAAGCGGAAGCGCCTCTTCGAGCCGATGCTCGGTCATAATGATCGTCGTACCGAGCTCGCGGTTAATTTTGAACACCGTCTCTAGAAAATCAGTCGCCGCGATCGGATCGAGCTGAGAGGTCGGTTCGTCCAAAATAAGCACGGAAGGCTGCATTGCCATAATGGAAGCCAAATTGAGGAGCTGCTTCTGCCCGCCTGACAATTCCGTCACGTTTTTGTGAAACCAAGTCTGAATGCCGAAGAAGCTCGCCATCTCAGCCACCTTTAGACGGATCGCCGCATTGTCGGCGCCTAAGCTCTCGAGGCCGAAAGCCAGCTCATGCCACACTTTGTCCGTCACGATCTGATTGTCGGGATGCTGCAGCACAAAGCCGATATCCGATGCCTGTGTTCTTTGGTCGATTTGCTCGATAGGAATGCCTCGAAAATGGATCTGACCCGAACGCTCGCCGTGCGGCGCAAGCATCGGCTTCAGCTGTCTTAGCAGCGTGCTCTTGCCACAGCCGGACCTTCCGCAGATCGTAATGAACTCACCGCTATGGATTGTGAGATTGATGCCCTTCAGCGCCTCCTCTTCTGCAAGAGGAAACTTGAAGCCTAAGTCCTTGATTCGATAGCTTTCCATTTCAGTTCCTCCACCGCATTTGTAATGACAGGCAGCATACATAATCCGAAATACGCGACATACACGGCCAGGCTATCCGCTTTCATTTCAGCCGCTTTCATTGAGGGAAAATAACGCATCGTATTTTCTCCTATTGCCCACCCGTATAGTATGGCGGCTATGAGTACCAACATGCTGGCAAGCACCGTTTTGTCCCGCCGATCAAACCGATAAAGCGAGAAGCTCGTCCTCCCCGGCAACCCATAACCTCTGGCTTTCATCGAATCGGCCGTTTCAATCGCATTTTCGAGTGCCCAGGTCGTCATTATGGAAAGGATCGTCAGCCCGTTGCGAACTCTTGCAAGCAGGCTGCCCTGAGTCACGTCCCTGCCGATGCTCCGCTGCGCGTTCGATATGATCCTGATCTGATTCATGTAGCGCGGCACGAGTCGGAGCGCCATAGAAAAAGTGAGCGACAGCGCGGGCAAAATGCGCCCGAACAAATAAATAAATTTATCCGAAGTCATGACGGCATTATAACAAGAGAACCATACAATAACCGTTACGAACATACACGCGGAAGCGAGCCCGTACAAGATCGATTCCAGCGTAATCGGATTGCCGTTTTTCAAATAAAATAGAATCGTGACACCCGCGTGATTAAAAAGCGGATTCAATGCCGCCATCGCGAGCAGCAGCGGAAGCATATATAGAACGTTGAATTTAACGGCTTTATTGCGCTTCAGCATAATAGAGTAAGCGATAGCGCTAAATAGCGCTATCGCTTGCATAACGGGATGCATGAACAACATACTGAAAGCAATAACGACGGCAAAATATCCGAAGCTTATGAATGGATGGTAACCGGAGAAGCTGTCGCGGTTCGCTTCTCTATTCATTGTCCCGTTCCTCCCGTGGCCGTATCGCCGCCCACGTCGCGTCCAAGATCGCATGTATATACCCAGTCAACGACATCGCCGTCCTTCAGCGTATAGCGGCTGCTGCCGTAGTTCGGAAACCATCCATTCACCTTGTACATCCAACCGCTCAGCTCGCCGCAATCAAATTCGTACAAATTGTTGATACCTTCGATATAGTTGCTGTTATAGATCGGAGTCATCTCGAATTCCATATGAATTTTATTCGCCTTCATTTCCCGAAGCAGTACGTCGAATACCGATTCACCTTCGTAAAAAGTCACTTTGCGCGCCTTGTAGATGACCCCGTCCTTCGGTAGCACTTCTAGCTTATCCTTGTCGAGTTTATCCAAATTGTCTAGTATAGTAGCGGCGCTTACGGATAAGGTTACGGTTAGCTCCTTGCTCTTATCGACCGTTACGTCCTGCGGCTCCACTGGCTTTGGCTTGCCGGATGGAACAGGATCAGTTAAATATTTATCTTTTTCTTTATCCTTGCTCGGTTCCTTACTCGGCTGCGTCGTTGCCGGCGCCTTCGTCTCAGCTGGACGATTCGTAGCCGATGGCGCATCCTTATCTGGCTTTGGCTCCGGCGTTGCCGAAGGTGTGCCGGTATCGGTTGAAACAGGCGATGGTTCGCCCGCTTCAGCAATAACACTTTCCGTCTCCTGCGGAATTAAGCTCGGCTCGTTCGCACCGGCGATGTCCGGAGTCGTTGTCGGCTGCTCGCTCTCTTCGTAAAGCGGAACCTCGTCCTCTTCCACCACCTGCGAAGCGGCCTCACTGCCCTTGCCCGGCTGCGTGCTTTTGCCATAATCTCCGCCCCAGAAGAAAGCAACCGCCAGAACAGCGATTATCGCCAGCGCTGCAAGCCATTTTTTATTGTTCATATTGATACACCTGCCTCGCTTGCATCTGCTCTATTAAGCGACATCCGACATCTCATACAATCGGTTATGCCCGTTAACGAATCGATCATAAGCGACTAACGCATAGAAAGATTGATCCGTTGCCATCAAATCGACTTCGCCAGGCTTCGCGCCTCCGTTGTCAATACCGCCCGGCTTCACATGATAGAAGCCGCCGCCTTTAGCCGAGAAGCCAAGCAGCGCGTCAAGCGCCGACTTGCCGTTCTTCACGAAACGCGGGTCTTTAGCCGCGTCGATGCCAAGTCCCGATAGAGCCACGATGACCTGTGCAATACTCTCGGCATTCGAAGAGCCCCAGCTTTTATAGCCGCCGTCTGCCTGCTGCGCCTTGGACAGCCATGCCAAGCCTCGGTCGACAGCCGCTTTAACCTTCGCATCCGTCACATAATACGGCGTAAGGCTTTGGATCGCCATCCCGGTAATGTCCGGATCCGCAGCTGCGGCATCTTCTCCAAGCGCCCAGCCTCCGCCGGCTACTTCTCTCCCGAGAATGAAGTCGATCAACAATTCCTTCGTCGTCTGCACCTTGACTTCAGGGTCGACCGGAATGTTATACGCTTTGCTGTCCAGCGCGATCAGAGCGAAGATCGGTCCATTAATGCCTTGCTTAATAACCGTATTGAAATCAGCCAACGGCTTAAGCAGATCATAGCCGGCTACGTCGTCAACCCTCTTGCCGATCGCCGATAGGGCCAAGATGACCCTATCGTATTCGGTATATTTGACGCTATGAAGCTTGCCTTCCTTCTCCTTCAAGATCCGTTCCACATTTGCATAATACTTCTCATAATACGTGCTCTGTACAGTCACCCCCGAACGGGCCAACCCAAGCACCGTCCATTCGCCGCCGATGCTCGCGATAACCGGATCGGTTACCGTTGTCTGCAAGTAAGCTGCCGTTTCCTCCAACTGCTTGCTTATTCGACTGTTGCCAGAATCACCAGCACTTTGCTCCTTGTGACCGTAAGCACGCATAGCAACGACTGCCGCCATCTCGCGAGTTACAACCGCTTTCGGCTGGAAAAGGTTCGCGTAGCCTTGCATCCACTCCAGTCCTACGACTGTGAGCACATCGCCTTTTGCCCAGGCGGAGACGCTGCTTAGATCCTCTACTGCAACAGCAGGCTCAGCCTGCTCTACGCCGAATGCTCGAACGATGATTGCTGCCATCTGCTCGCGGTTGATGCTGTCGTTTGGCTTGAATTGCTCGCCGTAGCCGTTAATAATGCCAGCCTTATAAGCGGCGTTCACGTACGGGTAGAACCAGTTCGTACGGTCAACATCCTTGAAGCTAATCGCCTGCTCGATTGTCGTATCAAGTCCTAACATAACGGCAAGCATCTTCGTGAACTCGGCACGCGTTACCGCTTTTTTCGGATTGAACTTGCCGTTGCTGCCTTCAACGAAGAAGCGGTTGCTCGCTGCTCCGACTGCTTCGTACGCCCATGGCGAGATCGAAGCGCTGTCCGCATACAATTTGGAAATATCTGCAACCTCATCTTGTATCGTAATCGGAGTATTCTCGTCCTCTGCAGCGAATGCTATACTAGCTCCGTTCGTAAATACAACAGAGAATAGGATGCTTGCAACAAGCAGCCACGCTAAATACTTCTTCCTGGTCATCTTTTTATTACTTCCTTTCAAGTCCTTCTATTTCTACTAAACTTTTCTAACATGGATCAGTCCGCACAAAAAAACCTTCCGCCGCAATCGGCAAAAGGTTTAATAGAGCACACAGCAAAAAGCCCGCACTAAAAAACATCCTCCTATCGCTCGTAGAATGAATGGCATATCGAAACAGGCAGGTATTCTGGCTCAAGCGTCATCGCCCTTGCATCCTTCCCGGTTTCCCAGTGGCTTTTTGCAAGAACTCTTCTAATACAGCGGCGGGACCGCGCGAGATTTACACTCGCTTCCCTTTTAACCAATCGACAGCTCGACGAAATCGAGACTATTCATTGGCACCTGTTCTTACTATGAAATTATGTTGCTAATATTATATGATTGCCCGTCATTTGTCATGCTATAGTTTTTAAATGTGGTAAAATAGGACGAAGCCACACACTACGATGATGAGGTGCCCATATGTCCATTAGCTTCACTTCTTCAATTATTAGCCGTCTAAAAAGAGAAATTACCGATACGCAGAAACAGCTTGCGAACGATAAAACAAAACTTGCAAAAGTAAGCGCGAAAATAAAACAACTGCAAAAAGACAGTAAACTGAGCTCTTCGCCAAGCGACCTAAGCAGCAAAATGACCCAGCTTACAAAGCTGAAGGATGAAGCAGCGAAGCTTGAAGCTTCGCAAGCAGACTTAACGAAACAACTAACGGCGAAAAACGCCGAGCTTAGACAGCAGCTTGCTAAGTCGAAGCCGTAATAAGAAATAAAAGCTTCCTTAGCGCATGATAACATGCCTTCGGAAGCTCTATTTTTTAAAAAGCAATTTACGTTAATTTGACAAGGCTGTAGTTTTTCTTGCCTTTGCGGATAATGATGAATTTGCCGCCGATTGCATGCTCAGCGGAAATGCTGAACTCCAGGTCGGTAATCTTTTCACCGTTCATTGAGATTGCGCCATTCGATACGTCTTCCCGTGCCTGACGCTTCGACGGTTCGATACCAATCTCGACGAGCCACTCCACGATGTTTTTCGCTTCGCCTTCGCCGCTAGCCTCGAACGTCGGCATTTCTTTGAAGCCTTGCTCGATCTCGTCTGCCGTAAGCGAACGAATATCACCGCTGAACAGCGCCGCCGTTATACGCTTTGCTTGCTCCAGAAGGTCTTCGCCATGAACGAAACGAGTCATCTCTTCCGCAAGCGCCTTCTGTGCTTCACGCTTATGCGGTTCGGTCTCCACCTTTTCCGCCAGCGCTTCGATTTCCGCTTTGCTGAGGAACGTGAAGTACTTCAAGTATTTCACAACGTCGCGGTCATCGGTGTTCGCCCAGAACTGGTAGAACTCGTAAGGTGTCGTCTTGTTCGGATCAAGCCATATGGCTCCGCCGGCCGTCTTGCCGAACTTCGTGCCATCCGCCTTAAGCATAAGCGGAATCGTAAGACCGAACGCCTTCGCCTCAGAGCCTTCCTTCTTGCGGATCAGATCAAGACCGCTCGTAATATTGCCCCATTGGTCAGAGCCTCCGATTTGCAGCTGCACATCCTCGTGTTGGTACAGGTGCAAGTAATCGAGCGATTGAAGAATTTGGTACGAGAATTCCGTAAACGATATACCGCTATCCAACCTGCTTGCTACGACATCCTTCGCCAGCATCGTGTTGAGATTGAAGTTTTTGCCGTAGTCACGGAGGAAGTCAATGATATTGAGTTTATGCGTCCAATCGTAGTTGTTCACCATGCGAATCTCGTTGTCGCCGTCCGTGATGAACAGCTTACGCAGTTGAGCACTTAGCGCATTCACGTTGTCCTGTACCTGCTCAAGCGTCTGCAGCGAGCGTTCAGTAGAACGTCCGCTCGGGTCGCCAATCGTACCTGTCGCTCCCCCGATCAGAATAACCGGACGATGACCGGCTAGCTGGAATCGCTTCAGCACCATGAAAGGAATCAAGTGTCCGATATGCATACTGTCGCCCGTCGGGTCAACGCCGCAATAAAGCGATACCGCCTTCGTATTCGTTAATTCACGCAAGCCCTCTGCATCTGTCTGCTGATTAATGGCGTCACGCCATTCGAGTTCGTCGATAATGTTCACAGCCACACAACTCCCTTTTTTCGTTAAATGTAAATAAAAACAAAAAACGCCCCTAGTCTATAAAAGACTAGGGACGATTAATAACCGCGTTACCACCCAAATTACACGAACCTATTACAACAAAAACGTTCGTGCCACTCTCGGTGATGTATCGTTCACCATTCCGCTTGGCATTACCCAAGATACTCCGGAGTGTACTTCGCGATCTCTGTGTGTGCCAGGTCCCATCGACCCCTGGCTTTCTGTAACAGGGACAAAGCCGCTACTGCGCTCGTTCAACGTATATCACGTATGAGATTACGACAATTATAGAGAATTGCGAATCGAAAGTCAACAAACGAAATGACGTCGGTTCATAACTCCATTATTCACTCCGTTCGATCAATAACCGCCATCCCACTGCGGCACACGCAACAACTAGAACGCCAGCTGCAATAAGGATTGTCTCCACTTTCACAGCATCTCCGAGAGGACCGAACAGCAGCATGCCCAGCATAAGCGCGAATGAATTCGACACCTGCATGAAGCTGAATACACGGCCATGCATCTGTGGATCAACCTTCTCCTGCAGCATGACAGTGAGGGGAGAGTTGAAAGAGGGCGATGTAATGCCTATCAGCAGATTGAATAGCAAATACAGACCAAAATAAGGAGCGGTACCGAGTGCAATCATTAGCAGACCGTACAGCGAGCATGCGAGCAGTGTCGTCAGCAGCCGATTTCGGAAGCCGCCCCATGCTGCTATGACGATTCCCCCGATGAGCATACCTGCGCTAAAAGTCATTTCACTCGCAGATAGGCGCCATACCTCTGAGCCGAACGAACGGCTAACCATTAACGGTGTCAGAAAAGCGGCTGGACTAATAAGCAGCATAACTGCGAATAGAAAGACGAGTAAGCGGCGGATATAGGCATGCTCCTTCAAGTACGCGAATCCTTGCTTTATATTTTGACCGCTGTTGGTTCCTGCCTTGGACTCATTCACGAGCGTCGGCACAGCAATCCCCAGCATGATGCTAATTCCTATCGCTGCCGTTACGACATCAATAAGCAGAGCCGTCTCGATCGTGGCAAAAGAAAGCACTGCCGCACCTGCCGCAGGCGACAGAAACATCATCAGCGAAGAAATGCTGCTGTTGATGCCGCTTACTCGCATGAGCTTATCTTTAGGCACAATCTGCGGAATGATCGCTTGAACGGCCGGTGTCTGAATACCCGTGCCGAACGAGCGAATGAGCAATACCGGATAGAGCAGCGTTATATCGTTATATCCTGCTATGAACAGTAATGCTAATAGGAGTGTGGCGCTGGCAATTAGACCATCTGCAAGCATAATCATCCTTTTGCGGTTGTAACGGTCGATCCACACCCCCGCGAACAGTGAGATTAGAATCTGCGGCAAGAAGCCGCACACCGTGGAAATCATAAGCATCGTCCCCGAAGATGTATGCAAAGTGATATACCAAATAATCGCGAATTGAACCATGGAAGAACCGAATAAGGAAATCGTCTGAGCGGTCAGGAAGAACGTTATTTTTCGCTGCCAACCTTTATCATTTATGTTGTTATCGATATGCATAATGTGAACACTCCTGTTAAATTATCATATTTACACGCAAAGAAGCTGCCGACAAAACCGTCAGCAGCTTCTTAATCCTACATTATCGGCAGAGAGCATCACGAAAGAAGCGTACAAACATACGCTATTTTTCCATACATGCGATCTGCCGATGATAGATGGGAAGCGTAAGCGATTACGCTTCCCGATTAAGCTCCGCACAACGTTCATCGTTTGTCATTTGTCCGGAGCAGCGTGTTGGATAACGTTTCACAGTGTTCAAGCGACTAGTGTCCATCTTCGAACATCCTTTCATTTGATGCCATTGTAGTATGGCTATCCTACGATGTCAACAAATGACCAAGACAGCCCTTATACAATCCCATAGAATCGCGCGCAGTTGCCGCCAAGTACCTTTTCCCTATCTTCGCTCGACAATTGATCCGCATAGTGAATCACGATATTCATAACAGATTGATAATCGCGGCTAAGCAAACTAACTGGCCAATCCGATCCAATCATAAGCCGATCAGGCCCGAATGCTTCGAATACGACGTCCAAATACGGCTTGAACTGCTCCGGATTCCATACCGACGTATCCGCTTCCGTTACCATGCCCGACAGCTTGCAATATACGTTATCGTTGGCTGCCAACGCCTTTATGTTCCAGCTCCATTCGACTATCGATCCATCGCTAATTCGGGGCTTCGCTAGATGATCAACAACGAAGGGCTGCTCCGGCAATCGCTCTACTAAACGAATCGCATTCGGCAAATGCTTCTCGAAGATCAACAAGTCATATGTCAAACCATACTCCCCTAGAATCGACAATCCGCGCAAGAAGTCATCTCGCAGCATAAAACCATCGTCTGGTTCGTCATGAATAACATGCCTGACTCCTCTTAGCTTCGGTTTCTTGCTGAATGCTTCGAGTTGCTGACGAATATCAGGCGAGCATAACTCTACCCAGCCGACAACGCCTTTAATAAAGTCATACTGATCCGCGAGAGTAAGAAGCCACTCGGTCTCTTGCAGCATCTGTCTCGCTTGTACCGCAATAGCCCCATCGAATGTTATGGAATCCAGCAGCGGCTTAAGATCCGTGGGCAAAAATTTTTGCTTCAAAATGCTTTCTTGCTCACCGATCCACGGATAATCCTCAGGACGATAATCAATAAAATGCTGATGCGAGTCGAGTCGCATAGTTTCACCTTCTTCGTTATTCATTATTTTCACTCCAATGCTTACCAAGAAAGGTTATGAATAGGTCTTAGAAGCTGCTGCACGTCCTGGAACAGATCCAGATCAATCGGTTCGTTCACCCACGATACATTTTTGACGATATTGGCCGGGTTCGCTGTACCGACAAGCGTCGTCGGAATGGCCGGATTAGCGATCGCATACTGGATGGCTAGCTTAGATAAGTCCTTGCCTCGTTCCTGGCATAGCTGCGCTGCCGCTAGGCAGGCGCGTTTGATTTCTTCCGTTGCCGGATGCCAATCGGGAGGCCCTTGCCTGCTTAACAATCCCATTGAGATTGGCGACGCATTGATAAGCCCCACTCCTTTTTCTTGCAACAGCGGAAGAAGCTCCGTTAGACGATTATTATTCAAGCTGTAATGGCAGTACGAAATAATAGCGTCTACTTGCGTCTGCTCAAGCACAGAACGGAAGATAATGAGCGGGAATCCCGTGATGCCGGTGAACCGGATTTTTCCTTGCTCCTTTAACTTCTGCAAGGCTGGTATGCTTTCCTCTATGATTTGGTCTATATTGCCGAATTCAATATCATGCAGATGAAGGATGTCGATATAGTCCGTATTCAATCTTGCAAGGCTTTCTTCCACGCTTCGAAAGATTCGATCTGCCGAGAAATCGAATTCATTCTCCCCATAGCGTCCCGCCTTCGTCGACAGAATGAATCGGTCCCGCTGCACGGTCTGCAGCGCTTTGCCCAGCACGGTCTCCGCTTTCGTCAGCCCATAGTAAGGCGAGACGTCAATGAGATTAATGCCTTGATCGAGCGCCTCATGGACGGTACGAATGCCTTCCTTTTCATCAATGTTCTTGAAGACGGAACCGAGCGAAGAAGCTCCAAAACTAAGTGCCGACACATTCAAGCCTGTATTCCCTAACGCCCGATATTGCATGCGAATAGCCACCTTTGTTAGTTATTAAAATAAATTACCTATATACTTACTTAACTTTACTAAGTAAGTATATAGGTCGACTCCTCTAAGTGTCAATCAAATAAATACGCCCCTCGGAGAGGGGCATACGCGCGCTTACAGTAAGGTCTGATCTCCCCCAACATCAAACAACCGTTTGATGAGGAAAGTAGCTGATCCGATAGCCGCGGATTGCTCTGCAAGTTCAGATAC
The DNA here is from genome assembly GCF_037167145.1 of Paenibacillus sp. YIM B09110. Classification (NCBI taxonomy): domain Bacteria; kingdom Bacillati; phylum Bacillota; class Bacilli; order Caryophanales; family Paenibacillaceae; genus Paenibacillus; species Paenibacillus sp. YIM B09110. Next base: position 90,735 of record NZ_JBANSP010000008.1, read on the forward strand.
GACAATCCTCGTGTTGCGACCGGCATATTTCATTTGGTAGCGCTGGGCGTTATCATGTATAGCCGTAATAAAGCTTGATCCTGCCCGTGACAGCCCTCCTTCAAGGACGATCATTTCCGGATCGAGCAGGTTAATCACTTTCGCAAGCGCGAGACCGATATATTCTGCAGCATCTCCTATGATTCGCTGCGCAGCGTCGTTCTGACGGCCTGCGGCCTCGAAAACATCCTTCGCCTCAAGCCGGCCTTCATCGGCTTTCTTCCGAATAATCGCATCTTCCAGAACGCTGATCTCCGCACGAGCGCGTCTAGCGATGGCATCACCCGATGCAAGAGCCTCAAGACATCCAGGATTGCCGCATACGCATATAGGGCCGTCCTTTTCCATCGTCATATGCCCTAATTCACCTGCGCTGCCCGAGCCTCCGCTGAACAGTTCGCCGTCAAGGAACAAAGCCGAACCGATGCCATGCCCTAGATTGACGCAGATGAAGCTATTAACGTCGTCGCGTCCATAACCAAACCATTTCTGAGCCATAGCCATGGAATGGGTAACATTATGGACTACCATCGGCATTGCATACCGAGCTTTAAGCGCGGACAGTAGCTCGATCCGCTCCCAATGGAAGTCGGGCGAGAACAGTACCGTGCCAGTCTCCTTATCAAGCAGTCCAGGCATGCCAAGTCCGATGCCTAGCAGGCATTCCTGCTCGACCTCCGATTGAGCGATGACCGTATCGATGGAAGCAGCGATACGATCAATAATGACATCAGGCGAATCGTCTACCATAGTCGGCACCGAGTGCTTATACACAATGTTCGCCGACATATCCATCAGAATACATAAAATATTCGTCGTTCCAATGTCGACGCCTACAACATAATGGCGATCCTGTACAAACTCCAACAGTTGGGGCGGCTTGCCTCCGCTGCTCTCCCCTTTGCCAGTCTCTTTCACAAGTCCGCGTGCGATCAATTCATCCGTTATCTTCATAACGGTTGGAATGCTCAGGCCCGTACTGCGGGCAATTTCCGCCTTGAATACTTGTCCTGAAGCCCGGATGGCCTGCAGCACATTTCTCTTATTCATCGTATTTATAACGCTTTTATCTATTTTCATCGTTGCTGCGCACCCGCTAACTTATTTCATTTACTTAAGTAAGTGTATGAACGGGTGCAGCGAAAGTCAAGCTATCCTCCAGCCGAAGAAAACGGATTCTGTGCATCAAACGCAAAAAAATGATACTATGTATGATGGGTAAAGGACTTTACAATAAGCAACTCATCATTATGATGCAACAAAGGAGATTATATGAGTAACGAACACAATTTTTGGCTTGATTTACCGAGGCCGTTTTTTATATTAGCCCCAATGGAAGATGTCACAGATGTGGTATTTCGTCACGTCATTAGCGAAGCTGCAAAACCTGACGTATTTTTCACGGAATTCACAAGTACAGAAAGTTATTGTCACCCCGTAGGAATAGACAGTACTCGTGGTCGGCTAACGTTCACAGAAGATGAGCAGCCGATCGTCGCTCATATTTGGGGCAATAAGCCCGCATTGTTTGAACAGATGAGTATCGATATGAAAAAGCTTGGTTTTCGTGGTATCGATTTAAACATGGGGTGCCCCGTACAAAACGTCGCATCCAATGGAAAAGGTGCGGGTTTAATCCAACATCCTGAACTTGCGGCAGAAATTATTCAAGCAGCCAAAGCAGGCGGATTACCCGTTAGTGTTAAAACAAGATTGGGATACTTTGAGATTGAAGAGTGGCACGATTGGTTATCGCATATATTGAAACAAGATATTGCGAATCTATCCATTCATCTTCGGACAAAGAAAGAAATGAGTAAGGTAGAGGCGCACTGGGAACTAATCCCTGAAATCAAAAAATTACGCGATGAAATAGCTCCAAATACGTTATTGACGATAAATGGAGATATTCCTGACCGTGCAACAGGATTGAAGCTAGTTGAACAATACGGCGTTGATGGCGTCATGATTGGCCGCGGCATCTTCACCAATCCATTTGCTTTTGAAAAAGAACCTAAAGAACATAGCGCGAAGGAGTTTCTCAATCTACTGCTTTTACAGTTAGATCTTCACGATAATTATTCAACAGAAACCTCACCGCGTTCATTTAAACCGCTTCTTCGCTTTTTCAAAATCTATGTTCGCGGGTTTAGAGGCGCAGGCGAACTAAGAAACCAATTAATGGATACCCGATCTACTGATGAAGTACGTCGTCTAGTACTTCCTGTATTAGAGCAAGAATTAGATTGAAACTACAAAAAATGAAGCCCCGCAAGTTCAAAGAACTTACGAGGCTTCTTTTGTGTTACCATTTAGAGGTTTTCTTACGAAAAACCCTTGATGTATAAGGGATTAATCCCTTATTACCGCATGGAGCGCACTTTGCTCCATCAGTGATGAAATCTACCGCTTAAACGCGGTTGCTCATCATCGAATTACTTCGATAATGATTTCATTACATCATGCCGCCCATACCGCCCATGCCGCCCATGTCTGGCATGCCGCCGCCTGCGCCTTTAGGCTCAGGTTTGTCAGCAACAACCGCTTCAGTCGTCAAGAACATAGCAGCAACGGAAGCTGCGTTTTGCAGCGCGGAACGCGTTACTTTAGCAGGGTCAACGATACCTGCTTCGAACATGTTCACCCATGCGCCAGTAGCTGCGTTGTAGCCTACGCCGATTGCTTCGTTTTTCAGACGCTCAACGATAACGGAGCCTTCTTGGCCTGCGTTCGCTGCGATCGTGCGGATTGGCTCCTCAAGGGAACGAAGCACGATGTTAACGCCCGTTTGCTCGTCGCCGTCTGCTTGAACAGCGGCAACAGCTTTGTATACGTTCACGAGAGCTGTACCGCCGCCCGATACGATACCTTCTTCCACAGCTGCGCGAGTGGAGTTCAGGGCATCTTCGATGCGAAGCTTGCGCTCTTTCAATTCTGTTTCTGTAGCTGCGCCAACTTTGATTACCGCTACGCCGCCAGCAAGCTTAGCAAGACGTTCTTGCAGCTTCTCACGGTCGAAGTCGGAAGTTGTTTCTTCCAGTTGAGCACGGATTTGGCTCACGCGAGCTTTAATGTCGGCCGAGTTGCCAGCGCCATCAACGATGATCGTGTTTTCTTTCGTGATGCGGATTTGACGAGCGGAACCGAGTTGGTCGACAGTCGTCGATTTCAGCTCAAGGCCAAGCTCTTCCGTGATCACTTGTGCGCCAGTAAGAGCCGCGATATCTTGCAGCATCGCTTTGCGGCGGTCGCCGAAGCCAGGAGCTTTAACCGCTACGCATGTAAATGTGCCGCGAAGTTTGTTGACGATAAGCGTAGCTTGCGCTTCGCCTTCTACGTCTTCAGCAATGATCAGCAATTGCTTGCCGGATTGTACGACTTTCTCAAGAACCGGAAGGATCTCTTGAATGTTCGTAATTTTTTTGTCAGTGATCAGGATGTACGGGTTGTCAAGAATCGCTTCCATTTTATCCGTATCCGTAATCATGTAAGGGGAAACGTAACCGCGGTCGAACTGCATGCCTTCAACCACTTCAAGCTCTGTTACGAAGCCTTTCGACTCTTCTACTGTAATAACGCCGTCGTTGCCGACTTTCTCCATCGCTTCCGCGATCAGTTGGCCAACTTCTTCGTCAGCAGAGGAGATCGAAGCAACTTGTGCGATCGATTGTTTGCCTTCGATTGGTTTCGAGATTGCTTTCAGCTCTTCAACAGCTGCTTTAACGGCTTTCTCGATGCCTTTGCGGATAACCATAGGGTTAGCGCCAGCTGTAACGTTTTTCAAGCCTTCGCGAATCATCGCTTGTGCAAGAACAGTCGCAGTAGTTGTACCGTCGCCTGCTACGTCATTTGTTTTTGTAGCTACTTCTTTAACCAGTTGAGCGCCCATGTTCTCGAACGCATCTTCCAGCTCGATTTCTTTGGCAATGGATACACCGTCATTCGTGATGAGCGGGCTGCCGAATTTTTTCTCCAAAACAACGTTGCGGCCTTTAGGACCGAGCGTTACTTTAACCGCGTTCGCAAGCGCGTCAACCCCGCGAAGCATAGCGCGACGTGCGTCTTCACTAAATTTAATTTCTTTAGCCATGATTGTCTTGACCTCCTAGAAATAGGTTTAAGTAGTGTTGCCTCTTACTGTCTAGCGTTCTATGTGACCCGAATAAGTGACGGGCAGCTTATCCAAAAATAGCGTGAATGTCGCTTTCTTTCATAATCAAATACTCTTTGCCTTCGTATTTGATTTCTGTTCCTGCATATTTGGAGAACAGAACGCGATCGCCTTCTTTAACTTCCAATGCAACGCGAACGCCGTCCTTAAGCGTGCCGCTGCCAACTGCCACCACTTTGCCTTCTTGCGGCTTCTCTTTTGCCGAATCCGGCAATACGATTCCGCTAGCAGTCGTTTCTTCCTTCGCGATCGGTTCGATCAATACGCGTTCACCCAAAGGTTTAATCATTGAAAATAGCCTCCTTCTAAATTTGTCGCTTATTGGTATTTCGTTAGCACTCGTAAGCATGAAGTGCTAACAATCCATTTTATCATACTCATTTTCAGGTCTGATTTCAAGTGCTTGGGACTATTTTGCGATAAATTCATAAGTCCTGATTATGTACAGACATCGTCGCCAAGCCTACTTGTTAGCTTATCCTAATCACGTACCATTCATGTGTACATTATTTGATCGCTTTATCGATTGGAAAAGACATGCCCGACCACGCCTTTCTCGACGTCCAGTCCTGTGTTGCACCGCTCCAGAACGGATGATCGGCAGGCAAGCCAAGCGGGAGAAATACAGCTGCGCACAAATAAACGCTGCCGGTGGATATATAATGCTCGCCAACGCCCGGCTGATGCCCGCAGAAGCCGATGGTCAGCCATCCGTCCTCCGAGAAGTTGCCCGGCATCTCAAGCGTTCGCCTTATAACAGCTGTTAGCGCACTGCGTACCCCAGCTGGATCGAGACCGGCAGGCAGATCGTCACGCAGCGCACTCTGCGCAAGACTTTGGAACGCACCGAACCGATACGCAAGCGATCTGCCAATCGGCGGATACGTACCATCAGGCGCGATTAAGCGCTCCTGCACCTCGGCGAATCGACGTGCCCGCGTATGAACCGCTTCCCGCATCGAGCTCCATTCTTCATACGTATCCCCTACGGCTGCCAAAACATCGACAAGCATAGGCTGAATAACGAAGCTATTGTAATAATCAAAGTGGAAATCAGGCCCATCTCCATATACGCCGTCGCCTAGATACCACTGCTCATGCTGCTTCAATGCGTAATCGACGCGCATATGATCCCAATCGGCCTCGCCAAGGAGGCATAATGCTGATTCAATGGTAGCCGCGAATAGCAGCCAGTTGCTGAACACAGGCTTCCTCAATCGTGTCTGCTTAAGCGCATGAATGACATTCTCTTTCACGCGCGGCTCAAGAGCCCCAAGCAGCTCTTTCGGTGAACGAAGCAGCGCTTGCGCAACGAATGCCGCATCGACGATCGGCTGCAAACCGTCCCCGAAATTCATATAGTCGGGCGATAACGGATCGGTTGCCGCATCCAATCCGGCCCTTGACAGCTCCGCATAACGTTCGCGCAGCTCTCCTTCCGCTCCGTATCGCTCACCGTTCTCCAGCCATGGCGCAATACCGGACAGCAATCGGCCAAACGCCTCCAAATGCGAGTACTTGCCCCTTTCTACTGCGGATTCCGCCGTTCCGCTGCTCGTTTCAATCGGCATAGCCAGCTTTAACCGTCGTTCTGCCAGCGCCTCCAGAACAGGACCTCCAATCGCATCAAGCTGCTCCAACCAATAATCCCGGTCCTCCACCTCATCGTGAATCGTTTTGCCGCTTCGCATCCTATACCCGACTCTCCTTTCAGCCTGGTTTAACATGGTAATCACCTTGCTCTCTCTATGTCTGCACGCCTAAGTAGGAATAAGTTGTTATGTGGTAAATTATACTCTATTTCCTATTAATCGACGATCCATCTACTCTACCAAAATAGCGATTGCTCAAAAAAAAACCGCATCACGATGTATACATCGTCTGCGGCTTCCATTGTGACAACATCCTACTCCGAGCGGTATTGCAAACCGTTCATAATGAATGCTGTCATATCTTCAATCATCATCTCTATAGAGTCTCGTTCTTGACCCTGCAGCACTGTCCAATACTCATTATCGCGGTGAAATAGAAGCGTACCGACAATCGACATCAGCACGGTATCCAATGAACGGAAATCGAACTTGCCAAGTTCACGGCCCTGCTCTAACCAAATGCGCAACTGCTCCCACATCGGCATCACATGCTCACGAATCTTCTTGATCCGTGGCGTGTTGAGCACAATCTCCTGTTGAACAATGCGGATAAGCTCAGGCTCGGCCTGGCGGTAGAGCGTTACCTCACGGATAAGCAGCCGGACGCCAGCGACCGGTTCGATCTGCTCGGCCTGCAAGGTGCGTATTTTATCATTAGGGAAAAAATTTTCGAACAAGGCAGCGAACACATTCTCTTTGCCTCCAAAATGATACGATACAAGGGCTACATTAGCGCCAGCCGCTTCGCAGATTTGCCTTACTGATGTACCTTCGAAGCCGTTCTCGGCGAACAGCTTCTTAGCTGCATGCAATATTCTTACTTTTATATCGCTATCCAAGTTTGACATGGCGTTCCTCCGTCAAAGCTGTTCTTTAGCTAATTATTTATGGCTTGCGATGGCAGCCGTTGGCTGCGGAGCAGGCTGACGACGTTTAACCGCCACCGCGAAGACGCTAACAGCAACGGCTATTACAGCGATAATGAGCAAGCTAATAATATCTGAACCGACCGCTGGACCGCCGAATAGCAAATTCATATTGCCATCGACTGCGTAAGTAGCCGGCAGCGCACTGCCTAAGCCCGTGTAGAAATCAGATAACAGCTCCCGCGGAACGATTGCTCCGGACGATACAAGCTGTGCCGATAGCAGCATAATGTTGAACAGCATGCCGGCCATTCCGAACAAGTACAGGAACATTTGGGACACGAACATGAAGGTAAGCAGGAATACGAACTCGAAAAGCCAAAGCAGCAGGAATCCTTGTTCGATCTGCCCCCCAAGAGCGACTAGTAGAGAAGCGCCTACGAGAGATACGAAGAATGCAGCCGCAATATTAATGATGCTGCGCGCGCCGAAACGTTTCCATCTGCTTAGTTGGCCGCTTACGGCCATCGAAGATTGCTCTAAATTCATCCCCATAATCATCGCTCCAACGTATGATGCAAGTACCATCATCATCGGAACCATCTGATTGTTCATCCCTTGTACCACATTTGTCGATTGAATATCGGATACGACACGTTGTGACAAGCTCGCAGCTGCAGTCGTAGCTTGCTCTTGCGGCATGTTCAAGCTTCCTAGTACATTTTGCAGTCCTGCCGTTACGGCTTGTGTGTTGACCTCCGAAGTAATCTGCGCAGCCGCGCCGCTCATAATGCTTTTAATTAGAGCCGGATTCGACTCATTGAGCAAGTATTGCACCGAAGCTTGCTCGCCTTGCGCAGATGCTTTCTGCGAGAAGTCGGCCGGTACGTACACAATCATCTGCAGATCGCGTGCGTCAAGCTGTTCCTTCGCTTCATCAAGATTATCGAGCTGAACCATGTCGAACGGCAGCTCCTTCACCAAATTAGCTGCAATCTGCTGCCCGAACTGCGCATCCTCATTAACAACCGCAATACGAAGCTGATCTACGCGATCCGTTACACCGTTATAGCCCGTCATCCAAATGACCGAAAAAATAATTTGAAACATCAAAGCTGTGACAATACCAACGATCGTCGTCGGCCGTTTCATAAATGCTTTTATTGCTGCTCCCATTCCTATCCACTCCTCTGTCTATGTTAAACATTCGTTTAAAACAACTGTTTAAATGATACTGCCGGATTTCTTTTCTGTCAATAATTAAAAATCCCCTGCCTAATGATGGCAGGGGATTTTCGGGATATGATTTATCGATTAATCAAATTTGCTGCTTGTAGAAGACGGCGCACGAGAGCAGCCGCCTCCGCGCGGCTCAGATCCGATTCGGGATCCAGCTTGCCGTCATGGCCTTTCAATAGTTCTAAGCTGATTGCGGCAGCGACATCGTTACGCGCCCAAGCGGACACTTCGCCTCCATCCGCGAACGCAGTCAACATACGGTTAACCTCTTCGGCGTTTAATTCCGATTTCAGCTTCGCGATGCTCGTTGCACGAGCAAGCACGACCGTCGCTTCTTGTCGGCTAATGCGCGCATTCGGACGGAACGAACCGTCATCATAACCTGAGATCAGATTATAATCGGTTGCTGCCTGTACAGCACCAGCAAACCAATTGCTTGCACTAACGTCTTTATAGTCGTTCTCATAATTCGCTTCCTGAATTCCAAGCGCGCGCATAACGATTGCCAAGAACTCCGCTCTCGTAATCGACGAATCGGGATCGAATTCCGTAGCCGTTACGCCTTGGACGATCAAGCGCGAGTACATGTCGTTCACGTCTGCTTTCGCCCAATGGTTTTTGACGTCTTCCATTTCGCTCGGGTTATAGATAACCGCATACGTGCTGTTGGTCAAGCTGTTGACGTTCGCATACGTTTTACCCTCACGTTGCTCGACGGCGGTCGGTACATGGTGCAACTCGCCGTTTGGCGTAAGGACGACACCTGTCGTAATGTTATTCGGATCGGTTCCGTTCGGAATAACAATGGATCGCTCTACGTAGCTGTTGAATTGGCTCACATTTACGGATTTCGAACCGTATGTCGCAGTTATTTCGAAGTCAATCGGCGCTGAAATCAATTGGGCGCCTTTCTCTTGCGCTGCCGCCTGTGCTTTGTTCTTGTTCGTTTCAGAAGTCTCGAGGATTCGAATGCTAATGGTAATATCCTCTAATTTCACATCTTTGCCGAGCTGCGAAGAGATGTCGTTGATATTCAGCTGTGCTGCCGGAAGCGTGTATGTCGCTTTGTCGGTTATGATTTCAATAGTGCCGTCTTTCGACACCAACGTTTTGAGCAAGCTTCCGTTCAACTGGACGATAATATCCTGGCTATCACCCGTTACCGGAATGGTTAGCAGCTTATTATTGTCGCGATTCAGCTTGTCGATCACTTTAGAGCTATCCAGAACGACCGTCGTCACGTTTCTTCCGTTTTCCTCGCTCTTCTGCGCGGTTGCCAATTGCTCCTGCTTCACGCCGTCAAGGATGATTTCGATACCGGGATCGGTTGGCTCCGGCGTGCTATTGGATCGATCCGATTTGAAGCGCGCCGTATACGTAATATTGCGGCTGACAACGGTGGTTGCCACTTGATCTTCCGTGAGAAGCCTCGATCCTCCATTGCTGTTCCAACCTACGAACGTATAACCTGAATCAGCCGTTGCGGTTGGCACAGAAACTGGAGTGCCTCCTTCGATAACCGGCTCACTGCTCGGACCGCTGATGCTTCCACCGGTTCCTGCCTGATAGGAAACCGTGTACGTAGGAATTGGCGTCCAGACTGCATATAACTGGATGCTTTGCGTCATGTCGATCGTATCTCCTGGGTCATACTCGACTGTCGTCGTGTCTGGTGACGTAGCCCATCCCGTGAATACGTATCCGGTTTTCTCCAAATCTCCTTCGTCGGCTACCGTAGCGATTTCGTCCGGCTCATAGGCCCGATCATCCAGCGGAGCCGTTCCTGAGGAACTGCCATTGCCGTCGTAAATAACGGAAGCTCTCAACGTCGAGATGTTTCCACGGAAAATATTGGTACTGTACACGTGACCGGAGCTGTCAGCAGCGACATCGAAAATACCTTGGGCAGCAGGCATAGCCTCTAGCTCCGTCCAATCGTTCGAATCGCCATTATAGCCAAGCTTCATAATGCTTCCAGTAACAAAGCTCACGACATGTACGTTATCGTACACATCAATACCCATTCCGTATGGAAGGAACGGCATCGCACCCGTTGTTGTAGCCGGCGTTACATTTATCCAATCGGAAGTTCCGGCCGGCAGCTTAAGAATTTCCCCACCGCCGCCGTTCGACATCCCCGAGTATGGCAACACGCCGATAAATAAATTGCCTTCGCCATCAACCACAATATCGAATACGATTACGTTCGACAAGGTGGCAAAGGCAGAATTTGTAATGTCATCCCATTCTGTATCACCGCTCGACAATTTCAAAATTCGCGGCGCCGGCACGGACATACCGCCGTTGTTGCTGCTGTCGACTGCGTACACGTTGCCTTCCCGATCGGCTGCAACGCCCATCGCATACCGCAGTGTCTCGCCGTGCGTAATATCGATCCATGAATCTGTACCGTTATCCAGCTTCAGAATGCGGGCATCGTTGTTCAGGTTGGAACCGCTTGTCGTGTTATCGGTGACATACACGTTCTTATCTTCATCGACCGCAATGCCGAGCGGATAGGTGACATCAGAATCGTATGTAATTTCGGTTACCGATTGGCCGTTGTCCGATAAAATCTCCAACTTGCCGGCGATGTTATCATCACTCATGAATCCACCGAACTCAGTTACATAAAAGTTGTCATCCTCGTCAATGGCCAGCGAATATGGAACATATACATCATCCGTCACTGATGAGCTACCTACTTGAGAGTAAATAGAGTCCGTAAAATCCATCCATGTCAACGGTCCCGTATAGGGTGGCGTTTCGGAAGGCTTGGGGGTATACGAAGCCGCCGAGGCGGTTCCGCTTACGCCCAACGAACCTAGCGCCAGCAAAATACTCATCAGTACAGCAGCCATTCTTGCTTGAAACGAATTTCGTATCATCTTGTTGTCATCCTCTTCTCTTTTTAATAAACTTCGTGTACATTTTTAAAATTATTGCATGACTCGACACCAGTTTAAGTTAATATTCGACTTAATAACTAGGTATTAAGTATCATTTTAACAAAATTATTCAGTCAATAAATAGATAAATTTAAATAAAAAATTGAAATAAATGATTATTTCCTATAAATACGGCCAATTTCAACCATAATAAAAACGCAGTCCAATTGGACTGCGTTTGCGCTATTAAAGAAATCTGTCGAGAAAAACCTCGACAGCCATATTGGATACACATAAGTTACTCGTTAAACTGAAATCGAGCTATCCTTGTCCGAATTCCGCTTCCCATCTGGCATCCTTATCCTGCTGCTTGCGATACACAAAGCCTGACAGAATAACACTGACCTCATACAGCAATATTAACGGTATGGCAACCAGTACGTCCGATATGAAATCCGGCGGTGTCACTGTTACGCCAATGAATATCATAATAAAGTAAGCGACGCGGCGCATCTTGCGCAGCCGTTTCGGATTAAGCAGCCTAATCGCTGTGAGGAACATAATAACGAGCGGCAGCTCGAACAGTAACGAGATCGGTATTAGAATATTAAACATAAACGTAAAGTATTGCGCAATTCCGTACGTTTCCTCTAAGTTCAAATGCTCCGATACGCTCCTAGTAAAGTTAAAGGCGAGCGGAAACACAACAAAGTACGAAAAGGCGAGTCCGATCAAAAACATAATGAGCGCGAACGGCACATATTTTAAGGTCGATCTCTGCTCATGCTCATGCAGCGCAGGCTTTACGAACGCCCATAGCTGGTAAGCAATGATCGGCAACGCAATAATTAACGCTATGACGAAAGCAAACTTCATGTACATGCCGATACCGTCCCATAGCGAGAACGTATGAAGCGATATCGTATTCGCAGGCTTCTGACTCATTAGGAAGTTGTAGACCCGTTGAGCCAGCAGAAGTCCTACTACAAGTCCTAACGTAAGAGCAATCAGTATGTATACGATACGTTTGCGCAGTTCGCCGAGATGTCCAAGCAGCGGCATAAGCCCTTCTTCACCAATTAGCTGCCTGCGCGACTTTTGCTCTGACGAGCTGTTTTGATCCGATCCCATCCATTATATCCTCCATTCTGCAAGAACGGCCTTGATCATACTTATACAAATATCGTTCAACAAAAAAGCGGGCCCGGTCAGTCCGGAAGCCGCTTATTGTTCTTCTCCAAATTGTCTACCCGATTCACTTCAACACGATTCGTATCCTTGTCCTTGCGATCATCGTCTTCCATGATGTCCTTTGCTCCTGCCTTGAACTCGCGCAGCGTCCGTCCGAATGCCCGTCCAAGCTCTGGCAGCTTGTTAGGACCGAACAGCAGCAATGCGACAAGAACGAGCAATATAATACCTGTTGCGCCTATGCCTGACATTCCAAAACCTCCTATACAATAACGTAATTAGCAGTTGCGGTCTCACAATTATTACCTAGCTCTGTGTGGCAAGACAATGCGAGGTTCGCTTTAACAGCCGTATAGCCCTCCGTACCCCATATCTACAATGTCGTCCTGCATAATCGTATCTCCAGCGAGAATACGAGGCAGCAGTACATCGAATGATGTATAAGGATCATGCATAACGCAGCCTGGCAGTCCCATTATCGGCACCCCGTCCAAATAGCCGATCAATAGCATAGAGCCTGGCAGCATCGGCGTTCCGTAACTGACAATGTGAGTACCGGCTTCCTTAATCGCGCCTGGCGTTCGATCATCTGGATCAACCGACATTCCGCCTGTTACTAGTATCATATCATACCGTTTGCCCAGCAAGTAGTGTATTTCCTTGACAATTATTTGTCGATCATCAGGGGCGAAGCGCTGTTCTGCAACCTTTGATCCGAGTGCTTCCAGCTTGCTCTTAACGGCTGGACCGAATTTGTCCTCGATTCGTCCACTGAACACTTCTCCGCCCGTTGTAAGCAATCCCGCTTTTAATGAACGAAGCGGACGCACACGGATGGGCGCAGCGCCATCATGTGCTGCCCTGTATTCTTCCGCCATTCGTTCAACTTCCTCGACCTTCGCTTTCGGAACATAAAGAGGAATCGCTCTCGTTGCCGCCAACTGCCTGCCAGTCTCAGCGACCGTATTCGTCTTCACCGTAGCCAGCGCAATATCGCCAAGACGATTAATAGCATCCACAATTGAACGATCAATATGAACAAGGCCTTGAGCGCTCGCCTTCATGCTGACCTTGCCCTCATGCGGCTCATTAAGCACTATACCCTCGCCGTACAAAGCTCTAGCCATCCGTATCGCAGCATCATCCTCATGGAGATCATTATCGCCAAGCTCCATGATGTAAATATGCTCTTTGCCAATGTCGAGCAACTTAGGAATATCAGCCTCCGTCACCAGATGGCCTTTCTTGAATAACCTTCCCTTGAACTGACCAGGGATAATCTGCGTGAGATCATGCGCAAGTCGCAAGCCGATCGCATCGTACACCGACACTTCCCTCAGCCTCGTGGATTGAACGGACGACTCAGTTGCGGATGCAGACGTTATTTCCGGTTTATCGTTCGTGTTGCTCATGCTCTATGATCACCAAGTCTTCCCGACAAAATGTCCAATGCATGCGGCAATTGATCCATTATCGCCATCAAGCTCTCATGTACACCCTTCGGACTGCCAGGCAAGTTAACGATTAAGGAGTTGCCGCGAATGCCGCATACGCCTCTCGATAGCATCGCTCGTCTCGTCTTCTGCAAAGCACCCATTCGCATAGCCTCAGCCAGTCCGGGAACGACACGATCGATTACCTTCATCGTCGCTTCCGGCGTAATATCTCTTGCGGCAAGCCCAGTACCGCCTGTCGTAAGCACGAGATCCGCGTGGAAATATTCCGTCATCTCAATAATAGCCGCCATAATCTCATCCTGCTCATCTGGAACGATTCGATAATCGACGATTTCCCCGCCAAGCTCTTCTTCGATAAGCTCGCGAATCACTTGTGCGCTCGTATCCTCGCGTTCCCCGCGCGAGCCTTTGTCGCTTGCCGTCAGTATGGCTACCTTCCAACGCATCTGCTATTCCTCCCATCCAAGTCCGATTACAGGTTTGTTGATATTCGGTAATCGCCGCTCTTGCCGCCGCTCTTCGCAATGAGCTGCGTCGGTCCGATAATCATATCCTTCTGCAATGCTTTGCACATATCGTATACGGTCAGCGCAGCCGCAGATACCGCAGTCAGCGCCTCCATCTCAACGCCTGTCTTACCGGTCGTCTTAACCGTTCCTTCTATATAAAGCTCATCCGTTCCATTATCGGTAAATACAATATTCACGCCTGTTAGCGGAAGCGGATGACACATCGGTATCCAGTCTGATGTTTTCTTAGCAGCCATAACCGCTGCCACCTGAGCAACGGCAAGAACATCGCCTTTGCCGATTGTTCCTGCCTTGATGCGCGATAATGTGTCCGGATTCATCTTCACCAGCGTACTTGCTGTTGCCGAGCGAGCCGTAACTTCCTTATCCGATATATCCACCATGCGCGCGCGGCCTTGTTCGTTAAAGTGAGTCAGCTCCACCACTATTCGCTCCTTCTATCCATACTCTTCTGCTTCCTATATTGTCAAATATAGCTGACGCTGCGTCAATATTCCATTCATACGAATATCATGCGGCTCAAGCATCAATTCCTCTACCAATTGAGCTTCGAACGATGCTCCTATCCACTGAACGCGATTAACCGCTCTCCCAGCATCATAAAGCTTCGCAGCGAACCGATCATAATAGCCGCCTCCATAGCCCATTCTGCCGCCCTTCAGATCGAAAGCAATACCTGGTACAAAGATGACCTGCGGCATCCGCTTAGGATTAAGCTCCTCGGCTGCAAGCGGGTCCGGTTCCATTATGCCATATTCGCCAGGCTTCAATTGATCCCAGTTCTTGAGTCGGTAGAGTGTCATGGAGCGATCGGCAGAATTGCATTTGGGAACGATCACTTCCAGCCCCTTCTCCCAGCCCCATTCGATTAGAGATGAAAGATCCATTTCGCTGCGGAAGGATACATACGCCATAAAGGCTTCCTCCGAGCTTTCTTCCAAATACGCCGCTGCGTGTCCGCTAGCCGCGAGCGACCAAGCTCTCCGCTCTTCCTCTGCTAGCCCATTCCGTATTCGCGTCATTTCCGAGCGGATAGCCTGCTTCCCATTCCGTTCCTTATCCTCCATCAAGGGCAGACCACCTACTCTATGTCCCGTCATATGCTTCCATTTATTTTAGTTTACCACTCTTATACAACTTTCGCCAATGGAAGCGCCCATTTATGGTAAACTAGAGAGGATGGCAAGCAACAAATTCTGATGCAATTATTGGCTGGAGGTTTCAAGATGCTGCTGCAAGTATCCAACATAACGAAGAGCTACGGCGTTGACGTCGTACTATCCAATATTTCAATGCAAGTGCTGGAACGCGAACGAATCGGACTCGTCGGCGTCAACGGTGCAGGCAAATCGACATTGTTAAAAATTATTGCCGGCGAGATCACTGCCGATTCCGGTGATATTCATAAAGCGAAAGAAACCAGAATCGGTTACTTAGCGCAAAATAGCGGTCTTAACACGGATCGAACCATCGAAGCCGAGATGAGGGCTGTCTTCGCTCATCTGCTGGAGGCTGAGCAGGAGCTGCGCGATCTTGAAGTAAAGATTGCCGATCCTGCCTTGCATGATGATCAGAAACGTTATGCTGACACGCTTGAGAGATATGCGAAGCGTTCGGACTGGTTCCGCGAGCAAGGCGGATTCGAGATCAACACACGCATCAACAGCGTGCTGCACGGGATGGGCTTCGGACAGTTCCCGCCTGATACGCGAATCGCTACATTAAGCGGGGGACAGAAGACGCGTCTGGCGCTCGCCCGAATTCTACTGCAAGCGCCAGACCTGCTTATGCTCGATGAACCAACTAACTACTTGGACATCGAAACGTTGACATGGCTAGAGGGCTACCTGCGCGGATACTCCGGCGCAATCGTCGTTGTCTCCCATGACCGCTACTTCCTCGATGCGCTCGCCCAGACCATCATTGAGATCGAGCGTCATGTCTCTAAGCGGTATACAGGCAATTACAGCCGCTACATGGAGCTGAAGGCTGCCGATTATGAGAGTAATATGAAGCAATTTGAGAAGCAGCAGGACGAGATTTCCAAGTTGGAGCAATTCATACAAAAAAATATCGTACGGGCTTCTACGACAAAGCGAGCGCAGAGCAGACGCAAAGCACTGGATAAGATGGATCGCCTCGACAAGCCGATGGGCGACTTGAAGAAAGCCCACTTCAGCTTCGAGATTGAGCGAATGACCGGCAAGGACGTACTTGACGTCAGCGGCTTGTCCGTAACATTTCCTGGACAACCGAAGCCGCTATTCAATAACGTCTCCTTCCAGCTCTCCCGCAGCGAAACGGTTGCCTTGATTGGACCGAACGGGATCGGCAAATCAACATTGCTTAAAGTTCTGGTCGGACAGAACGAGCCTTCCAGCGGCACCGTCCGATGGGGGACGAACGTGAAGATCGGCTATTACGATCAAGAGCATACACGTCTGAACGGAAGCAACACCGTCTTGGAAGAAGTATGGAGCGCCTATTCTCACATGGAAGAAGCTCGAATTCGCACTGTTCTAGGCAACTTCCTGTTCAGCGGTGAAGATGTATTGAAGCGTGTCTCGTCGCTAAGCGGCGGAGAGAAGGCACGAGTTTCGCTAGCCAAGCTTATGCTCGCGCAAGCGAATGTGCTTATTCTCGATGAGCCTACCAACCATTTGGACTTGTTCAGTAAAGAGGTGCTTGAAGCAGCGCTTATGGATTACGAAGGCACGCTGCTATTCATCTCCCATGACCGTTACTTCCTAAATAAGATGGCCGAGCGTATTGTCGAATTAAATCCGAACGGTACAGATCATTTCCTAGGAAATTATGACGATATGATAGAGAAAAAATCCGAGATCGAGGAAGCGCGCCTTGAAGCGTTAGCTAAGCAAGCCACAAACACCTCCAAATCGGCAGCAATTGACAACGCTCCCGTTACTTCGTATGAGGCAGACAAGCAAGCGAAGCGAGAAGAGCGGAGTCGCCAACGGAAGCTCGAGCAGCTTGAGCAAGATATTGCTTCCGAGGAGCAGCAGATCGCTAAATGGGAAGAGAAGTTGGCTGACCCGGCTATTTTTAACGATTATGTTCGCATTCAGGAAATACAAGCCGAGATCGAGAAGCACAAGACCGCTCTGGCAAGCGCATATGAGGAATGGGAGAAATATATGTAGCTACGAAACAGAGAAATCGTTTCATGCAGCAATTCAGTCATCCATTATCTGAACAAACGATGCAATGGTTATCGAATGTAATTGAACCCACAGCCCGCATATCCACCGCGACTACCATCCAACAAATATCCTTTGGCAGGATAATAAGGTTAGCGGTATATATGATTAGTCTCGTTAATCGTATGAATGGCAAGAAGCCGGCTGGACATGGATAATTCATGTCCAACCGGCTTCTTCTTAATACTGCTCCAAGCTTATTAAGCCTAAGCGCTGCGCCTCTTTGATCGCTTCTGAACGTGAGCGAACACTTAGCTTCTCGAATATTTTGGAAAGTTGATATTCAACGTTGCGCTGACTCACGTGCAGCATTGCGGCAAGCTCCTTATTGCTGACGCCTGTTGCTACTTCATGCAGGATCGTTTGCTCCTTCTCATTAATCGATACATCCTCAATCGACAGCTCCGGACGTTCAAGCTTAATCTCGTTCCTTCGCAGCTGCTTCAGCAGCGAGATTGGAATAACCGCGTCGCCCCGCATCGCACAGCGGATCGCATTATGTAATTGCTCCCTCGATATCGTCTTCGAGATGAACCCAGATACTCCTGACTCGATTAACAAGTTGAAGTGCGTGCCTATCTCATAACCGGTATAAATAATGACTTTCCGTTCAGCATCCTGCTGTATTAACCGCTTCGTTAATTCGAGGCCGCTTATTCCCGGCATGTTCAAGTCACACAAGATCAAGTCGAAGCTTTTCGATTGAATCATATCAAGCGCTTCTATCGCTGAGAGAACGACCGTTACTTCCATGTCGGGGTCTTGCTCAATCATCGTTTTTGTCCCTTCGCCTACAGAAGGATGATCGTCAACCAATAAGATACGAATCACGCGAAATCCCCATTTCCGACAGCCCAGAGGTCATTTTCTCCGGTATCAAAATAATTACTTCTAGGCCTCTTCCCCGCTGCGAATGGAAGGTGATGTCGCCTTCAAGGCTCGTCACTCTCTCTTTGATGCCGGATAGCCCCATATGCTCGAATGTCGCAATCATCTGATTGACATCCATTCCAATTCCATCATCTTTATATCTGAAATATATCATGTCATGCTTCATTTCCAGCTCAAGCCGAATGAGCTTAGCATTGGAATGCTTCCCTGCATTTCGCAAAAGCTCTTGCACAATTCTGTAAATGGCCGTAATCTGTTCTTCATTAAGCGGACGGTCGAATGGCTTCGCTCGGAAATCAACCGCAAAGTTTACGCGCATTTGTGTAAGCTCAATAATGGATTCAACCGCCTCAATAACCCCCATCTCCTTCAGGAGGGGAGGACGAAGCTCATTGCACGTTTCCCGAATTTGATGAATAACGTCGAGCAAGCCTTCCTTAATATCCTGCAGCTCCATCTCGAGCTTATCCGTCATTGGATGATCCATCATAATCGCTTCTAACTTCCGATACCATAGAAGCTGATCTTGCAGTGCCGAGTCATGCAGATCGGCAGCCAGCTTCCGACGCTCATTCTCGGACAGACAGAATAAGAGGCGCAGTACCCAAGGAGAAGTGTTATGTTCCTTCTTAAGCTCCGATTCCAAATCCTCGATCAAGCCTTCAATTAAATACAAATTCTCGAATACAATGCTCGCATAGTTGGACATCGTCTTCAGCCAACGCAGCTCATCTGAGTTGAATCTCGTATGATTGCTCTTCATGCCGATCCACAAAATGTGATAGCGGGTCCGCTGCCGTCCGATAACTAAACCGAGTCCGTATGGAAGATCAATTAACTCGCCTACCTGCATCGAGTATGACGCCCCTAGCAGAAATTCTCCCGTAATAAGCTCCTCAGGCGTCTCTCCCATTGGATATACGGCATTCTCCGAGTAATCGACGAGCAAGAAATGAATGCCGCTTACCGGCAGAAGCTCATTGATCTCCTGCTTCAAGATTTCTTCTAAGTCAGCTTGCTTCATTACACGAGCTATTTTGCGGGAGAAGCGATCGAGACTATCTTGATAGCTGTACATCGCTTTGAACAGCTTGGGACGATAACGATGGTCAATTTGTTCCTTCATATACAAGAACAAAGTCATACCGGTATAGATAACGACAAACATAACCAATCCGCTACCCCATGTTGAATGGTAGCTGGTATTGCTCACGATAAACAACAATACGGCAGCAATGGCTATCGAAGGCACAATTGCTAGCAGCGTATAATATTTAAACCTTGTTAGGATAAAGTCGATATCGAATAGTTGATTGGAGGTCAACAAATAAAAATACACAATAGGAAGGACAAACAGAAAGAGCGCTGTAAAAGCTGCAGGCAGTATTTGACCTCCACCGACAAAAAGCGGAAGCAAATTCATCATAGTAAATGGCGTAAAGGCAACCAGATGAGACATAAGCGTAATCTTAAATAGCGAGATAAGCTTTGAATTCCGATAAAACAAAAACTTTCGTACTAATTGCAGTACGATAATAAAGTTGCCCACTAAAATGATGCCAAAGTAGAACATTTTCACATAAAAAAACGCATCTTGAGAAATCAGATCCGTCCATACATATATGAGGCAAGATGCAGCTATGACAGCTGCAACTATAGACAGTATGATCAGATGTTTCTTGGCTATGAACACAACCTTGAAACGGCTGAGATACTTATTCATGAATAACATAAATAGAATAGAAACGTAAGGCAACAATAGATAAATAAAGGAGATACCCACCTGATCACTTCGATAGGATGCAGCCGAGGAGTAATAGCTTAAGCCTATTACGACAAAAAACAAAATAAGCATAAGCGCCGCGCCATCATTTCTACGCTTCATATATAGAAATATCGACAATGCGGAGAAGAGTATAAAAGAAATAAGCGGTATGTATAGTTGGATGAGAAGCTCCCAGTTAGAATGATCCCCAGTCCAGCCGCCGGTAAAAGTCATGCGTTGAACATTGCCGTCCAAATGCTTAACGATTACAGTGTCGGCCATTTCGATTGAATTGAACTTGATTACGTTCTTGTATTGACCCGCCGGACCGCCATTAACCTCAATAATGAGATCTCCGGCACGTATTCCCTTGAACACGGCTTGTCCGGCAGGTTCAACTAGCTTAACAACGAATTGTCCGTCATCGTTTTTTACAACTTCTGCGCCTATGAAAGGTTCGCGAACGATAATAATAGTAAGGTAGGATAATATCGTTATTAAAACCAACAGGAATAGAAGAAATATGACTCGATTTGGTATGTAGGACTTCATGCTCTTTCCCCCATTGCCTGCACAAGAATATCTTATTTCTTATACCCAGAACGACAAGCGATAGTTTTCTTTTTTATCGTTTTTGTTTTTCAGTTCTCCGAAAAGAGCTTTTTGTTCAGCTGCAGAAACACCCGCTAATTGCATTTGTCCACCCATAACCAAAGACATTTTTTCCGTACTGCTTGCCAATTGACGAATTGTTTCTTTCAACATTTAAAACTCCTCCGTTTCACTATTAAAATAGACTTGTGTATGACACATTTCTAATATAACAGGAAATGATTCGACAGAAAACGCAAAACTGATTCGTATTTACCGAAATAGATTTTGCGTGGTATGTATTTATGCAATTTCCCCGTTCAACACGTGCAAAAACTCCGCTTTCCAGGGACTTATTTCCTGCATGGAGTTCAGCAGTTCCTCGAAGCGATTATAGTGCATACGACTCATGACTGCCCCGTATAACAGCGTTCCCGATCGTTCGCATGCCTCTTCGAACAGCTCTGATCTTTGCTCTACTTCTTGAATGCTGAGCGAGCCTCCAAAATAATCTGCAATCCACTGATCGTCACCGGCTGCACTCTCTACTAAGTACATCGTTAATATCGTACGCTTTCGCTGCAAAAAGTCGCTTTTCTCGTCCCATCTCAGCAAATCTCGCAGATCGTTGCGAATTTGTGCGGCAATGCCGATCTCAACTGCATATTCAGCCACAATCGGCTGCCAAGGCTTGCCTGCAGCAATAACCCCCGTCATACAAGCGAACAGCAGCAAAGAGGCGGACTTCAATTTTACCGTCTCCAAATACGTTTCTTCATCCGTAGCATGATCCATCAGATCGAGCATCTGACCATTAGCCGCTTGCAGCAGCTGGCTGTTCATGAGATCGACAAGCTGTAATCGTACGGACGGATCAAACTTGCAGCTCTGCATCGCCTGCTGCGACAACGTCAACAGCGAAGTAGCGACGTGAATCGCAATCGGCGGCGGCACTTGCATCCAGCTTCTTCCCGGAGCATCCTGATCCTGCAAATCATCGAATATATCAGACGCTAATATGAACAGCTCGACCGCTGCAGCCGCTTGGTAGATAACAGAATCTGCGCCTCCGAACATTCGATAGTGGAGAAGCGTCAGCCGACCGAATTTAATCGTCTCGCTAAGCTTATCCTCCGTAAATCGAAGCGCATAGTGCAACAGCGGCTCCGCGGTAAAATATTGCCCAATCAAGGCTCGCATATGCTGTTCTATTAAGGTATTGCCGTTCATCATTCGCTTGCCCCCGGGAGATACAATTTATTACCAAGTATACTATGAATCTCTTATGTAAACATACGATAAACGACATTTAACCATTTATCAAGCCCAATCGATTTCGATAGACGCTCCCTAATCCCTGCCTTCTTCTTCGCTTTGCTAACTTCGGCTGTTAATCTAATCTGTTCGTCATTCGCCTCCTCATCTAGTCGATTCATTAAACGCGATATCATCTCCATTCTCTTCTGATATAACTGTGTCTTGCGGGCTGACGGACTACTGGTGTGATCGCCATGATCCATGTGCGCAAAGCCCTCCTTGAGGATTACATAAGCAAATTGAGCGCCCTAATGCTGTCATCCGTAATATGATGTTGTTGTTCTTTCTTATATTCGACCGCATACTGCATATATACGGCCTCCATTGTCATTCCCCCTCCCGGCAAGTTGGAGATAAGAGCCGGCGGGCTATCGCATGCAACCAATTCCCCTTTACGCATGACGGCAATACGATTGCAATTGCGCTGGAGTTCTTCCATATCATGTGAAGCTACTACGATGGTCTTCCCTTGACGCTTGAGCTCAAGCAGAAGCGACCAATAATCTCTTTTGGCTGTCGGGTCAAGCCCGGTCGTCGGCTCGTCAAGAAATATAATATGAGGATCGTTAACAAGTGCAATAGCGAGCGCTGTACGCTGTCTCCAGCCGCCTGATAAACGCTTGACCATTTTGTCAACATAAGGTTCTAAACCGAATTGATTTATAATTAAATCGAGATCATTTTTTCGTTTGTAAAAGGATTGGAACAGTTCCAACGCCTCGCGAACATTCATTTTATCGATCAACGTCGTGCTTTGCAGATGAATGCCAATGTCCTCCTTCAGCAAATCCGCCTCAGACAAAACATCGCGTCCGAGCACATGAATCGTGCCCAAATCAGGCATTCGCAAGCCCATCATCATCTCGAGCAACGTTGTTTTACCGGCACCGTTCGTGCCAACGATCCCGAATAGCTCACCTTTCTTCACTTGAAACGATACATTGTCAACCGCCGTGTTCGACCCATAATACTTACTTATTGAGCTTACCTGAATGACTGTCTGCGTATCCATTTATGATTGGCCTCCATTCACGCTTAAGCGCAGTTTGAGATGCTCGTTTTCATAGAAATCATATTCTTAAGATAACGTATACATCTCTATTTTTCACCGAAAACCTATCTCGTAATTTCCGCAAATATTTTGCGCTCCGCAACAAATGCGCAAAATGGAGGCCAAAATTGGATACACGTCTTCATTAGACTTATACACATAGTTATCCACATATCTGCATAAATTGTTAGTTAATTCAGTCGATACCGACTATTTCGACATATTATAAATTAACGAAAAATATTGGCTTACTGTAACTGTTAACAATTACCTTCTCAATTGTCCTCGTTATCCACATTATCCACAAGAAGGCTGTGAAAAAACTATCCCCGTTTACCCCACATTTACAATTGATCAAAAACGTTGGTGTACCAAGGCTTTCGCAAGGTTATGCACAATTCGCCTTATCGATGTGGATAACCTTGCCCGCTGGTAAAACATCCTTTTATATCCGCCGTCCAATGTACATCACATGCGGGGAGAGGCCTAGAAGGCTCTGCTCTCCTGCCATTTCGGCCATTAGCTTTATTGCCTCATCGTACGCATCATCACCCTGGTTACGCCAATATTCGAGTTGCTCTTGTTGGAATAGACCGGCCGTGCTTGATGAACCGACCAGCTTGACACATTGGAAGCCATGCTCCTGCATGAAGGGCTCAATCTCCTCGAGCTTATAGAAGTATGCACCCGTGAACCGACCTTGATCAAGATGGTTGAACACACCTGTCTCTAGAAAAGTCCTAATCCCTTCAATCGTATCGTTCGGCTTCCAAGACTGCGGATACAGTAACGACGTCATAACATGTCTCGTTCTCGTCATCATCGCAACGAACACGTAGCCGCCGCTTCGCGTAACACGATGCAGCTCAGAGGCAGCCAGGCAACGATCCTCTTCCCTCTGAAGATGATATAAGGGGCCGAGCATAAGCGAAGCATCAAATTGCTGATCGTCTAGTCCTGTTAGATCCGTTGCATTGAAGGAATGGAAACCCCGGAACTTACCTAACACTTCCAACACCTTTGCCTTCTGTCGGGCTTGCTCCACGAGTCGAGGCGTAAGATCATTGAGCGTCACTTCGTAGCCTTGCTGAGCCAGCTTAAGCGCATATTGTCCTGGCCCAGCGCCGTTATCAAAAACATGACCGGATGCGGGAAGGTAGCGGCTCATATAATGCCAATAAATGCGAAGCTCTAGCGGTTCTCTTTCCAACCGCCCCCATTCATCAAACCTATTGTAATAATCAACGACTTCCTTCATGCCTATACGCCTCCTTCGTCTCGTCAGTTCGCCTTCTGCTCCTTGTTGTTAGCGGCCGTTCTGCTGCCTGTCGTCATGACCGCTTGATTGCATGCCGAGATATAAGCCTGAGCCGCTGCCAATATAATGTCTTTGTGAATAGATGTTCCGCGGAATCGCTGCCCTTCATGAATGATCGATACGACCGCTTCACCATACGCTTCCTCACCTGTTGATAATGAATGCAGCTCCAAGTCCTCGAACTCAGACGCAACTGGAATGGCTTGTTGAATCGCATGGATGACAGCCTCAACTGGCCCTGAGCCAATCGCAATATAGGCGTTCTCCTGGCTTCCTTCATTCTCGCGAATCGTTACCGTTGCTGTGCGCGACCGCTGCGTGCCCGATTGCACCTGCAGATCGATTAGCACGTAAGGGTCAGGCTGTGTCTGCGTCAGATCCCCGGCAATACGAATCAGCTCGGCATCCGAAACGATCTTCTGTTCATCTGCTTTCTCTTTGAATCGGTCATACACATCCTGCAGCTGTAGATCGGTCAATTCGATGTTATATTCCGATAAGCGATGCTTAATGGCATGTCGCCCGGAATGCTTGCCCAGAATGATCATATTACGAGAGATACCCATCGCTTCGGGCTCCATGATTTCATAGGTGCTGCGGTTTTTCAGCAAACCGTCCTGATGGATGCCTGATTCATGCTGAAAGGCATTGCGGCCGACAATCGGCTTGTTATAGGCAATTGGAAAGTTCATTGCGCGGCTGACCAACCGCGAGGACTCGTAAATTTCTTTTACATGGATGTTAGTCTCAGCCTGCAATGCATCCTTACGCGTCTCAATGGCCATCACCAATTCCTCTAATGAGCAGTTGCCTGCGCGCTCGCCAATGCCGTTGACGGTTACCTCGATTTGCGTTGCTCCGCCTTTGATAGCGGCTATACTGTTGGCAACCGCCAGTCCCAGGTCATTATGGTTATGCGCGCTGTATCTAACATTCTTACCGCCTCTCGCTTGCCCACGTACCGCCTGAAACAGCTCGGTTACTTCATCCGGCATCGCATAACCAAGCGTATCAGGCAAGTTGATAACGGTGGCTCCTTCGGCAATTACCGCCTCTACCAGTTGGATAACGAAATCGCGGCCCGAACGAGTTGAGTCCATAGCCGAAAACTCGATCTCGTCTACGAACTGCTTGCCGTAAGCGACCATTTCACGGGCAATCTGCACAACCTCGTCGCGCGATTTGCGCAACTGATGGTTCAGGTGGATATCCGAGGAGGAGATGAACAGATGCAACCTTCTGCGCGCTGCATCTTGCGTCGCTTTCACCGCAGCGTCAATATCTCCCTTAACGGCGCGGGCAAAACCTGCAATTTCGACGTTTTGCAGCTCCCTCGATATTTGCTGCACAGCGGCGAACTCGCCTGGGCTTGCGACAGGAAAGCCCGGCTCCATGACGTCGATACCCAGCTTTGCCAATTGTCTTGCGACAATGATTTTGCGTTCTGGAGCTATTGATGCACCTGGGGATTGCTCGCCGTCTCTTAAAGTCGTATCGAAAATTTGAATTTTTTTCATTTCGTTTGTCATGAGAATGACCTCCTAAAGTTGGTTTGTGGATAACAAAAAAAGCCCGCCGTCTCTATATAAGAGACGACAGACTTAATAGCTGCCGTGGTACCACTCTAATTGGCTGGATGTTCGCATCCAAACCCGCTCGTTGCCCGATATCGGAGGCCAGCCGTAACGTCCTATTCGGATAAGCCGCATGCCGCTTTATCCTATTTCAGACGTTCCGCTCCCAGGCGAGCTTCGAACCTTAAGCCTCGACTGCGTCGCACCTCCCCGCAGCTCTCTTGCGCTTTGCCAGCTTTACGTTCTACTATTCCTGTTCTTTGCGTTGAATCACTATTCGGTTACCGGTTACGCTCGACATCAATTCGCAGTCACTCATTGGAAATCGTCCAATCAAGTGGCTCATTTCCGGGAAACATCCACTTTTGATTGGAAATTAGAGGCCGTCGATTAATTGTGACTAACCAATAGTTGTACGATTTCTCGTGAAATCAACCTTACAGATAGGTCAAATCAAGGGTTTTGATCGAAAAATCGTGCAAAATCATCGGCTGCGTGGATAAATTAACCACTTTTGTATGATGAATCATATAAAATTAAACAGTTTACATCTAGTTTTGCTGGTCTTGTGTGAAAAATGATATAAATTAAGATCATATCTAAATGGGTTAACAGTTAATCGACAGCCTTACAATACGGTTAAAACCGGCGGAATACAAAAAAAGCCTGTCGTCTCTATATTCAAGAGACGACAGGCTATTATAACCCGCGCGGTACCACCCTTGTTGACATCCATTCCCCGACAACGAGCCTGCTAGTCGAGTGTGGACATCCACCTTAAGCACAGGTCAACTCCGGATGTTGACGCCATGCACCCCATTACGGAGGTTAACCGTAACTATGTACACGCGCTAGTAAATCGATGCAGCAAAGCATCGTTCCTGCGCCTCCATTGTTCCGCTCCCAGGTGAGTTTCAAGAATCCATCGACTGCGTCGCACCGCCCCGCAGCTCTCTGTTGTCGCCGCCCTTAGAGGCTGACGAGCGATCCCGGATGAACTTTACTAATCCTGATCTATGCGTTTGTTAATATGCTGTTGAAGGTTTGTTGCTTATTATATGCTTCGGTAAGTTATCTGTCAATTCCGACATGGAGAAAAAAATGAGCTAGCTAGCTCCTACCGACCACTCTTCCAACGACAAGCCCGGATCAGCTTTCAGATCAAGGTCGCTGTATTGGCCGCGCTTCAGCTTAAGGCTCGCAGCCGCACCGATCATGGCTGCATTATCCGTACATAGCGACAGCGGCGGAATAAGAAGCGGGACTTTGTCTGCCTCGCATTTCGCTTGCAAGGAAGCGCGCAAGCCGCGATTGGCCGCTACACCGCCGCATAGCAGCAGCTGCTTGGCCCCATATTGCTTAACTGCACGCAGCGCTTTCGTAACGAGCACCTCGATAACGGATTCTTGGAAGCCGCGCGCCAGCGCCGCTTCGTTCAGCTCGAATCCCTTCATCTTCGTCTGATTAATGACGGCAAGCACGGCAGACTTCAAGCCGCTGAAGCTAAAATCATAGCTGTCAGCTTCAAGCCATGCGCGCGGAAGCGGGACAGCCTCCTCCGCTTCGCTTGCCAAACGGTCAATATAGGGTCCTCCCGGATAAGGCAAACGCAAAGCTCTCGCAACCTTATCATACGCTTCGCCGACAGCATCATCTCTCGTTCGACCGATCATTCGGAAGCTGCCTTCGCTCTCCAGCAATACGAGCTCGGTATGTCCGCCTGATACGACAAGCGCCATGCATGGATATACCATCTCGGCAACAAGTTCATTGGCATAGATATGTCCGGCAATATGATGCGTGCCGATAAGCGGAATTTCAAGCGCCATCGCAAGTGTCTTAGCTGCGACGATTCCAACCAGCAATGCACCGACAAGGCCAGGACCTTGGGTAACCGCAATCGCCGAAATATCGTTTAGCTTCAGCCCTGACTCTTTGACGGCCTGTTCCATAATGACAGTAATCGACTCCACATGCTTACGGGAGGCAATCTCCGGAACGACGCCGCCAAAGCGCTCATGAATGTCGATTTGGCTCGATACGACATTCGACATTATATGTTTGCCGTTACGAATAACAGCTACGGATGTCTCATCGCAGCTCGTCTCAATGGCTAATATAATCTGATCCTCAGAACCGAGGCTCGTCCTTTTCTCTAGATGACTCACTGTTACAGCTCCTCTGTCTTCAGCCGTTCACGATCGAGCTCCGCCCACATAATGAGCGCATCCTCGTCGTTGTCCGAATAGTAGCGCGGCCGAATGCCGGAAGGCTCGAAACCGTGCTTTCGGTATAGCCGCTGTGCAATTTCGTTCGACACCCGAACCTCCAGCGTCATTTTGGCAGCGCCAAAAAACACAGCCGTCCGCTGAAGCTCTCCAAGCAGAAGATCTCCCAGACCTTGTCCGCGGTAGTCATCGCGCACGGCAATATTCGTCACATGCGCCTCATCCATAATGATCCACATGCCGCCATAACCAATAATTTCACCGCTTAATTCCATGACCATATATTTGGCGAACATATTGTTCAATAGTTCATTCGTGAACGCCTCAGTCGTCCACGGACTGGAGAATGCCTCTTCCTCAATCGCCACAATTGCAGCAATATCGGCAAGCGTCATGAAGCGGAATTCTAACTGCTTGACGTCTACGCTCATCCTTTTATGCCCTCTTCCGATTGCTTGGCGTTCAGCTTCACTTCAGCCTCTGTAAGCTGCGTATAATTAGGAGCAAAGGTATGAACATCATCGGAAACACCAGCTGCCAACAGCTGCTGGCCTAGATAAGCAATCCAACGCCCTTCTAGTACATAGGTCTGCCTAATGATCTCAATCCCATTCGCCGCTCCTAATTGATGAAGACGTTCTGCTTCCGCTTCGTGCTGCGAGAGATCGCCGGCCAGCCATATCTGGCTTACTGGCGCGGAAGACTGCTGCGTCACCGCAGTTGCCCGCCCAATAACGTCATCCACCCAATCGTGCATAAGCTTAACAGCATCATTCTCCCATCGCTCCCAAGCGCCTCCTGCAGTCATACGGAAGCCCGCGGTGTATACCTGCCCGCGCCTTGCGTCCATTATCGGGAGCACCCACTTCTCGCCGGAAGCAGTCAACGATGTCTGCGATGATTCGCTACCATGATGTAATGCACCGTAAGCGACAGCTTCCAGGCTTGATACACCGATAAGCGGCTTATTCCATACCCATGCGAGCGTCTTGGCGACGGACACGGCGATCCGCATACCAGTATACGAGCCCGGTCCTTTGCCTACCGCAATGCCGGCCAGCGATTGCTCGTTCACACCGCAGCTTGCGAGCAGCTGCTTCAGATGCGTAACGACATGGACGGAGTGGTTGCGTTCAGCTAACGACTGTATCTCGCCGAGAACGTTATGGCCAAGAACAACCGCTGCTGCCATCGATGCCGTCGACGTATCCAGCGCTATGACAGGGCCTTCGATCGATTTCATATCCTGCTGTTCCAATTTCATTCGCTTGCTCCTATCTTAAGTAAAGCTTCACACCAATCTGCGTACAGCTCACCATACCCAGTTAATGCGATGCGTCTAGATTCCTCGCCTGTATGTTCAATGAACAGCTCCAGCCTGTCCGGCGGCAACAGTTCTTTAATTAAGCTCGCCCACTCCACGATCGTCACGCCGCTGCCGTAGAAATAATCGTCCAAGCCAAGCTCGTCCGCCTCTTCCATTGACAGCCTGTATACATCCATATGATAAAAAGGGAGACTTTCCCCCATATATTCCTTAATGATGGTAAAGGTCGGGCTGTTCACAACGCCGTTAACGCCGATCGCCTTGGCGAACGCTTGCGAGAATCTCGTCTTGCCCGCGCCCAGATCACCGTCCAGCGCGATCATCGTACCTGGCTTCGCCCATGCGGCCAGTTGCTCCGCCAGCCTGATTGTATCTTCCTCGGTATGGGCATGCCAACTTCCCTGTCCTATCCTTTGCTGCATCGATGTCACCTGCTTTTTTTATCGCTCAAAATGATTATAGCCGCGCTTCGCAAGCGCGACTCTTTTCTCTTGCATATTGCTATGACCGCTGCCCGCTGCGCGCATTAGATCAACCTTGGCATCACCAGCTTCGACCTCGCCAATGATAAAGAATGGAATGCCTTCGTGACGGAATGAATCCTGGGTTGCTTTGACTGACGTTTGGTCTATTGTTCCCAGCAATACGTAATCTTCTCCGCCATAAAGCATCCAATCGAGTGGATCTATGCCTGCTTCCGAGGCATAAGCCGCCATACTGCCGCTTCGCGGCAGCTCCGTCTCGCGCAGCACAATCCGCACGCCCGACGCCTCGGCGATCTCCCACGCTTCGCTGGCGAGTCCATCGCTTACATCGTTAAGCGCATGACAGGAGCCATGCGCGGCAAGCAGCCGGCCAGCCCTTACGGACGGCGTCGGCCTTCGATGCGCTTGCACGATAGCCGGATGCGCTGCCTCCGCAGCGCCATCCTCACTCTGTGCAAGCAGCGCATGCAGACCGGCCGCCGACATGCCGACGGCACCGGTCACGAATACAGCGTCGCCCGGCTTAGCACCCGAGCGGCGCAGCGCAAGCGATGCCTCGACCGTTCCGGTCACGGTCACGGATATAACCATATGCGCCGGCGCCGAAGTCGTGTCGCCGCCGATCAAGGCAACCCCGTAGCGCTCGGCGCACGCGTACAGCCCGTCATACAGCCGGCGCATCCGCTCCGGCCCCCATGTACGGGGTACGCTGACCGACACGAGCGCATGCAACGGCACGCCGCCCATGGCGGCAATATCGCTGACATTCGCGGCCAGCGCCTTATAGCCGATGTCCTCTTCGCGCATCGTCACGACATTGAAGTGGACGGTTTCCACCATCGTGTCAACCGCCAGCAGCATCTGCTTCGGCGCGGCAACGCCGTCCTCAGCCAGCTCGCCGTCGACAATTGCCGTATCGTCGCCGATACCAAGCACAACGCCTCGCCGCTGCTGCCACTCGGCGCTTTGCCGCGCCCCTGTCCAATGATGAATGCTTGCAAATTCATCCAATGCTTTGCGCTCCTTCGCTGCTCGTCTTGCCTGTTAATGAATATCGCGTTTCTTGAACCGTCCGCCCTTCACATCATGGATATTGCCTACTGCGAGGAACGCGATAGGATCGAGCTCGTTCACGATCGACTTCATCTTCGCTTCCTCGAGTCGCGTGATGACACAGAAGATAACCCGCTTGCTGCCTCCAGTGAAGCCGCCTTCCCCGTGCAAATAGGTAACGCCGCGGCCAAGACGGTTCATGATCGCGTCACCGATCTCCTTCCACTCCTCGCTAATGATCCATACCGCTTTCGATTCATCGAAGCCCTCGATCGTAATATCGATCATCTTATAAGCAATGTAATAGGCAATAAGCGAATACATCGCCCGATCCCAACCGAACACGAAACCTGCACTGCTTAGAATGAACAGGTTAAGAAACATAACTGTTTCGCCGACGGAGAGGGGAATCTGCTTATTGAACACAATCGCTACAATCTCGGTACCGTCGAGCGAGCCGCCGAAGCGGATGACCATGCCGACGCCAACGCCGAGAATAACCCCGCCGAATATTGCGGCAAGAAAGGGCTCAACAGTCAGTGGAGGTACAGGGTGAAGAAGCGCCGTTCCGATCGACATAACCGATACCCCATATAGAGTAGACATCGCGAACGTCTTGCCAATCTGCTTGTAGCCAAGAAATAAGAAGGGAAGATTAAGAATAAATAAGAAAAGTCCGAGCGGCCATTCCGTCAAATGAGAGGAGATGATGGAAATGCCCACAATACCGCCATCAATAATGTGGTTAGGAACCAAAAAAATTTCAAGCCCCACTGCGACTAAAGAAGCTCCGAGTGTAATGAACAGCACTCGTCTAAGCAAGTCCAGCTTGGAGAGCTTATGATGCTGCAATGTTGCCATCTACGCACACACATCCCCTATCGGTCTTTATTCACTATTTTACCTTAATCCTCCTACATATTCAAAGAAAAACGGCAAGCCTCCCATGCAGACGGCTGTTGCCGTACTGCCCGGAAGGCTTGCTCATGTTCCAAACGAATGCTAACCAATAACCGCAAATGCCTCTACGCCGGCAGGAATCGTCCTCGTACGGAACACGACACCGTTGTTATCATACAGCTGTATCGTATACGGAACTCTTGTCAGCGTCTCAACGCGACTGAAGAATACGACCCCGAAACGATCAAAGAACGCAGTCTGCACTAGCGTCGATCCTTGATATAATGCTGCATTGAATCCCGTAGTATTGAACGGTACGCCATTTCCATCGACCCAAAGCACTGTCAACCGATTCAGATACGGTCCGAGCGGCTGTGTCGCACCAGTCGTTCTTTTGATAACCTTTTTCTTGCCTTTCGCGCCGTAAAATGGCGGCCTCACTCTATTCGCCATTTCTCTCACTCCTCTGCATCCATATGCAATAACATATGCAGAGAGAACGAAGTGCGTATGGTCAGGCTCCTAGAGTACAGAACCTATATTTATTCATTTCTTGCGAAAGGCTACAGCTCTTTCACAATCGTAATATGCAGTTCATCTTTCAACTCAATCTCGTAAGGAGACGCCGGCTCTGTGCCATCCGCTTCCGTAATGATCCGGATGCGAGGCCTATGCACGGCAAGTTCGTTATTCTCCGAAACGACGCCAATCTGCCCTGTGCTAAGCTGCAGCGTAGTCGCAACCGGATAAATCGATATATGCTTGCAGAAAAGCTTAATTAAATCAATGTCAAAAAATGTGCCGCCAGCCGCGAACAAAAACTCGATCGCTTCGCTGGACGTATACCGTTTACGATGCGGCCTAGGCGAAGTCAATGCATCGAATGTATCAGCTAGTCCAACGATCTGGGCATACATATGAATCTCGTTTCCTTTAAGACCGCGCGGGTAACCCGTGCCGTTGAAGCGTTCATGGTGCTGCAAAGCGCAATGTGCCGATACGATGGAGATGTCGTGGTATTTGCGCAGTATCTCGAACCCTTCGGTTGTATGATTCCGAACAAGAGCATGCTCATCCGGCGTCAGCCTGCCTTCTCGAGAGAGGACGCTTGCCGGCACCTTCGTCATTCCGATATCGAACAAGAGCGCCCCGATACCGAGTTCCTCAAGCTGATTGCGGTTAAATCCTTTGGCAATCCCCATGATCCCGGCAAGAACGGCAACATTGAACGAATGCTGAAATAAATAATTATCTTTGGAGTGGATGCTTGTCAGATTGACGAGCAGGTTCGGCCGCGTGCTAAGATCGGACATAATCTGTCCGAACACAGAGCGGAATGTCCGTCCCATATCCGGTGCAATCGTTCTTCCCTTTAAGTTGTTGGGCTCCTTGAAGGCATTCATCGTTTTGTAGATCGCATCGACCGCTTGCTTGCGCGTCTCGTCTCTGACCGTCTCCTCGGGAATGAGATCGACCGTCTTCCCGTCCTCAACGAACAAAAAATCGATGCCCAAACCGCGCAATCGATCGATATAACGATCATTTAATTCGATACCTTCGCCCAAAAGTACGCTACCATTTTCTTGAAAAATAGATTTTGCCAGTTTATCTCCGGGCTTTACCAGTTCAATTTGCACTTTTCTCATTTCGACCAGTTCCCGCTTTCAACAGTTATAAAGCTCTTAGTAGATTTTTATTTTATCAGAAATCGGGCAGATTGACTACGACAAGAAGAAATGACCAATAGTCCGAAAGCTACGCCTCCGGACAACACTATTAAGCCAGCTTACGCTTGACGATTCTGTTCCTTCCGCTGTACTTGGCCTCATATAAAGCGGAATCGGTTTGAGCTAATATTTCCCTCAAGTATGCTTTCGGGTCTTCAATGACGGAGGGCTCGAAGTGCTCGATCGTCACAACGCCCATACTAATCGTAACAGAGATGGACTGCTCTCCCGTTCCGATATGTACTCTGTTGCTCTCAACGGCTTCTTTCACTAGCTCCGCAATAAGATCTGCCTGCTCGCGATTCGTATGCGGTAAGTAAACAGTGAATTCCTCTCCGCCGTATCGCGCAAGTATGTCGGTCTTCCGCAGAGCGCCCTTCACGGCATTCACCGTACTGCAAAGCACCTCATCGCCGACGAGATGACCGTATTTATCATTAATTAATTTAAAGTAGTCCAAATCGAACAAGAAAATGGAGAATGAAATACCGAACTTCAAGTTCATCAGCACCTCTTGCTCCAATTGCAGCAGCAAGTAGCGCCGATTGTAGCAGCCGGTCAAGCCATCCGTGATCGCCATCTGCTCCAGCTTCTTGTTAGCCTGAGACAGCTCGTCCTGCATAAGCATCAAGTCCCTGTTGCGATCATACAGCTGTGCGTTATGCCGATTCGACTCTTCCACTAGAAGCCTTAGCTCCGTTACGTCCTGGAACGTAAGCACACGGCCGATCGCCGCTCTCCTTTGGTCCAAAATCGGAGCCGACTGAATGATGATGTGGCGGAAACGATCATGCTCCAGTTCCATCTCGAATTCCACGCGATCCATAGGGCGATTGCGAACCTCATTGAAGAACGCTTCGAACTCTTTCGCCGCGTCTTCCTTGAACGTGGCAGCAATCATAGCAGTGTCCAGCTTATCACCGATGCGCAGCCTGATGATTGGCTTAATCACCTTATTCACTTCAATGATTGTCTCGAATTCGTCCAGGACAATAATGCCCGTTGACATCGTATTGATCACATCGCGCTGGGCAATCTGGATAATATCCAACACTTTATTGCGTCCAATCGCATGAACCAAATAAATAGCAGTAAGCGCCATACCAACCGATATAAGCGGCACATAGTGTTCCAAGTATTCGATATACATGATATTAACGAAAAGATCGGCAAGTGAAAACAGCAGCTGCGTCAATAGTCCGATAAACACAGTTCTAACTAAAGTCCGGTATCTCTTAGAATCAGAGGTCCGGAGCTTATAAATCATAATCGTGAACGAAACTGCCACATACACGAGAAGCTGTCCAATCATAATCCAATAAAGAGGACCATGTTGAAGCTGCTTGTCAGATGCGATTGTATCGTCGACGGAAAGAAACATGCCGTTCGGGTTGATTATGATTGCCGCAACCGAAATAAGGGCAGGTATAGCCATCATGAATATGCGGCTCTTCCTAATGACGTAAGACTGGCCTGTAGAAAACACCGTTAATATGAACCAACCTACGCCAAGCAAAGAGAGGCCTACATAGGAGGCAGACAAATACAACAGCCGATATTCAGAATTGCTGGCAGTCTGCGCTACAAATTGAGATATCGGCCATATCATGAAGATGATATGGAGCAATAAGTAAATGCGATGCAGTACCGTAATGGAATTGGAAGAAAAGACATAAAAAAATAAGCAGAACAAAATGAGAAACATTGCCGGGTCTATCCAGAACATCCATCCCAATTCGGTTCACCCATCCATCGTAATAGCCATCTTCTTCCATTGTATCAAATCTAATTGAGAACGACAATCTACTAATTTGGTAGTACAACGCTTGCCGTTTCCTTATCGTCCAGGCAAACGGTCAGAGAGGGCTCTCTCCAAAGTCGGAGATACGTGTAAGAAACTCTTGAACTGTTCATATTGCTCCCATTTTTTGTCCGAGAAGATGAGCTGTTCTCCGCGTACGGCACGGATCAACAAATTTTTGGGTGTATGCTCCGGGTCAACGAACTCCAGCATCGAAACCTTATAGCCAAGCGATTCGAGCAGCGTGCCTCTTGCAGCGTCAGTCGCAAGCGCACTAAACCGCTCCTTCAGCAAGCCCTGCGACAAAATCGGTGAAAGCACGTCATTGTCGATCTGCCGGAACAGCTCATGCTGACAGCAGGGTACTGACATAATGACAGAAGCATCCCAGTTCA
This sequence comes from Paenibacillus sp. YIM B09110, assembly GCF_037167145.1. Classification (NCBI taxonomy): domain Bacteria; kingdom Bacillati; phylum Bacillota; class Bacilli; order Caryophanales; family Paenibacillaceae; genus Paenibacillus; species Paenibacillus sp. YIM B09110. The sequence continues at coordinate 126,409 of NZ_JBANSP010000008.1, forward strand.
CAGCCTTGGCGAGCGCCATATCGGTAGCGGTGTCGCACGCATGCAGCGTAACGACCATATCGGCTGACTGCAGCTCTTCGTACTCTGCAATGTCGCCAACGAGGAAGCGCAGCTTGTCATAACCAAGCTTAGCGGCAAGCTCATTGCAGAATGCGATAACGTCCGCTTTGAGATCAAGTCCGACAACTTGAATGCTGCGCTTCTGCTGGGTTGCAAGCAGATGGTACAAGGCGAACGTCAAATACGACTTGCCGCAGCCAAAATCAACGATCGTCAGCTCGCGATCCTTAGGCAAATAATCGAGTACATCCGTCACCATCTCGAGGAACCGATTGATCTGACGGTACTTGTCCTGTTTCTTCGCATGCACCTTGCCGTCAGGAGTCATAATGCCTAACTCAACAAGGAACGGCGCGGCATTGCCTTCCTCGATTATGCGCTGTTTCTGTCGATTATGATCGAGATTGGCCTGTTTCATCGCCCCAGTCGGAGCATTCGACAGTATCGTCGCCTTGCCTTTCTTGTTGAACAGCATTTGAATATCAGCGGAAGGTGTCTTAATAAGCGCTTGTTTGTACTGCTCTTCTAGCAATCCTGTTATACGTTCCGCAGCTTGACCCTCTGCAACATTCTCATGCAGCACTTTGCTCGCGAAATGGGATTCAAATTGATAAAACAAGCCGTTCTTCAGTTGCACCTTGCGAATGACGGTCTTAGGTGCTGCATTTCCATCCTTGCGGCGCAAGCCGCTCAGTGTAGCCTGCATCAGCTCGTCCTTGCCAATCCATTCATATATATGTTGCTGCCATTGCTCTGTCATGCTGTCGATCCACTCCTACTATTTCTCTATTCAGCCCAGCTTATATTGGTCATTCAGCTCGCGAAGACCTTGCACAATTTCCTGTCTTGGCAATCCGCCAGCCGCCAGCCGTTCATCGTCCTGCAGCAGCAGGCGGCGATAAATGTCTGTCGCCTCCGCTGCCGAGAGAACCCTGTCATCTAACAGCTCATGCATCATATTCTCCACCTGATCGTAACGCCCTTCCGCTTCATGCCAAGTAGACAACAGCTTCTTCGTATGCACCGGAAGCTCGTAGGGCAGAAGCTCCTCAAGCAGCTCAGCGATCTGTTCGTTCGGATTCACAATGACTGTCTCCGTATCCGCTAACGATAGCCTTAGAAAAAGATGAAGCGCCTTGATCGACAGCACGAAACTCTCGTCCTCTCGTCCAAGTTCACCATGAAGCTCTGCCTCCTGCCGTACAAGTATTGCAATCGCACCCAATTGATCAGACTCAAGCAAACCGTTCGTTGTCATCATGCGAACCAAATCCTCATCGGATAACGATCGAATGAGCTTGCTGCTGAGACGAAATCGCTTATCGAGCAGCTCATCAAGCAGAAGCAGCGCTTCCTCCTGCTTCCTCTCTCGTCTGAGCTGCAGGATCTGACCGACAGCCTCTGTCATCTGCTCAATCATCCGCATGAAATAATCCCGTTGGAACAATGACTCTCACTCCCTACTTCTTCAACGTATCCGCGAACTTGCTGATGATCGCAGCCAACTCTTCCGGCTGCTCCACCATCCCCATATGACCGGATGACTCCAATAGGTGCCGAACAGCATGCTCACCAGCAGCCGAGAACGTGCTCTCCGCGGGAATGACCCCATCGGCTGCTCCCGCAACGAGCAACACCGGCAATGACGTTGACTTCACAACCTCTGTACGGTCCGGACGCTGCTTCATGCCTCTAGCCGTGCCGATCGCGCCTTGAAGCGAGGTTGCATAGCCGATCTGCTTGCCGCGCTCGATATCCGCTTGTCTAGCCGCGGCATGCTCCGGAGCGAACAGCTTCGGAATGAGCCCATCCACGAATGGCTTAATTCCGTCTTGCTGAAGCGACGCCGCAGCTTTGTCACGATTAAGCTTAGCCGCCTCACTGTCTTCTTTGGCTGTTGAATGGATAAGGCCAAATCCGCTTAAACGCTCATCATATTTCTCTGCGAAAGCAAGTGTAATATAACCGCCAAGCGAGTGGCCGAGCAGACATGCTTTGTCGATACTCAGCTTCTCCAGCAGCCCTGCCACATCGCCTGCATACATCTCCATCGCATACACTTCATCGTCTGATGCTGCACTTAAGCCATGCCCTCTTGCATCAGGCGCAATAACGCGCGCCGTACGCGACAAAGCGCCAACCACGCGTTCCCAATAGGCAGAGCTGCCGCAATACCCGTGCAGCAGGACGATTACATTGCCGCTCTCGGCAACATCAACCGGAGACGACAAGGAAGAGTCATAATATGCAAGCTCAATACCATTATTCAGCTCAACCTTAGCATTTGCTATCGAAATCAACTGTTGTTCTGCTTCGTTGCTCATCGTAGACACGCTCCTCTATACGTTTGTTTTTAGTATGGAATAGACGGCTTGATCGTTTCATCATCTTCACTTATCGCCCTAGCCCCAGGTTGACTCCAGGCTTTCTCTGCCGCTACGGCTACTTTGCCCGCCATCTGCATAACGAGGTGCAGCGACGTTGTCTGAAGTTTCCAATACGCTTTCGGACCATTCATGTTCACTACGCCGGCAATACTATAATGTCCTACCGACGGCAATTGTCTGCCTATTGCTTTGCCCGGCTGCAGCGCTCGTGCGGCAGCGATGAAGCTTCCAATCGACTTCGGATGCCCGAGACAGGCATCAACGGCAATTACCGTATCGCTTTCGACTATAGATGCCAGTGCCTGTGAAACGGTATGCGCGTCGCAAGGCTCTGCCAGGGTACCAATGATGCGCGGCCAACCGCGTTCATGAAGCAGCGTACCAACGAGCGGACCGAATGAATCACCCGTCGAACGATCAGTTCCGATACAGATGAATACAATGCGATTCCGATCAGGCTGATGTTCCGCAATGCTTTGGAAAAATTCAAGTAGTTCGTTATGGTCAAATTCAATTGTCATATTAATGCCTCGCACTCTATCGTTCCTCTATTCAGGTAATGCATTGATTGTATCCAATTTCGGGCTTCGCTTCAATTGATGAGCATCCAGTCTCAAAAAATGATACAATGTCGGAAGCACCTATATAAGACATGTGTTGCTATTCGAGCGGCACAGCAATTGAAGGAGGCATTATGATGAACAATCTAGAATCCCCAACCCAAGAAAACATCGAGTTCATGATCGAGACCATTAAAGCCAAGCTCAAGATGGCTTCAGCAGCCGCGATGCAGGCTTCTTCTTTTAAAGTTGAACAGTATGAGGATATTAAAGATCTATATGATGTTGTCGCATCGAAAGAAAAGTTCAGCATCAGCGAAGTGGAAGCGCTCGTGTCTGAGCTAGGCAAACTGCGGGGCAAATAGCATTTATTCTCAACCTATTTCGTCACCATTTTTTAACTTACATTTTATTCCATTAACAGACAATATATCACAGAAAACGACAAAAGAACCGAGCGCAGTTATGACATGACTGCCTCGGTTCTTTGTGATTGCTTCCTATTCTTGCTCATCTGCCGTCGTTTCAGCAGCTACAATAGACAACTTAATCGTAACGTCCTTAAGCTCTCCCTTGAGGAAGTGAGCGATTCGCTCCAGCTTATCCGCAAGCTGCGGCCCGCTAAGCGTCGTATTCAAGTGATAGTCGAAACTGTCGGCAGGCAGTCTTGTCTCCTGCATGTAAGACGGTTGACCTCTCCAGCCGCGTTCCCCATTTGCACCGCTTTGGTTCAATAATTGCTCCTGGACAGGATAGAATTTATCGGATTTGTTCACTACACGTTCGTAAATGCGCAGCTTCTTCAACAGCATATAATATTGAGCGGAATGCTTGAAATTCCAAGCCTCTCGAATGTCCTTCAGCGTGTAATCCATCTTCCAACGTTTCAACTTCTCTACTTGCTCGTCTGTGCTCAGCTCCAAAAACTCATCTAACGGAATCATCTTCTCGGTCATATCGATCCTCCTGATTAATTGTAAGTAAAGTCAACAAAGTGAATTATGCAATAAGCAAAGTTTTCATATAAAAAATACCATAAATTTTTGCAGTTTACAAATTAATAATTTATTATTAAACAGACAACTGTATATTAAAGGTCGTTTTTTTCAAAACGAAAAAGAAGAAGCAACCGGATTGGCATGCTTCTTCAAATATTGTTTAAACCTTTTGCAAGCCCATTGAAGAAAGGAATCGTTCGAAAGCGGCAGCGCCATCGGCAGTCCGTTTGAAGACGCCGGCATCCTTCAGCACCTCAAGAAACTTATCACCGGTCTCTGCTTCCACGATTTTTTGCGCCTGTTCAGGCGTGCAAGCCGTTCCGAACCGTGCTACAAGCTCTCTCAGCCATGCTGCATGCTTGTTCAGCGGGTGCATTGCTTCGTCCAGCCCCGCGTCGCCAGCGTCGCTCTCCCCCGTCAAATAGGCAGCGATCTGCTCCAGCTCCTCCTTCAATCGTCCCGGAAGAACCGCAAGACCCATCACTTCGATAAGGCCGATATTTTCCTTCTTGATGTGATGCAGATGCTTATGCGGATGGAAGATGCCGTCCGGATGCTCTTCGCTCGTACGGTTGTTGCGAAGGACAAGATCAAGCTCATATTCGCCGTCATCTCTCAGACGGGCGATCGGCGTGATTGTATTGTGCGGAATGCGAATACCGCCTTCCTGCTCCGTAAAGGCCCGAACATCAGCTGCCTCGTCGCTATAGCCCCGCCACTCATCTAGCATGCGGCAAGCTGCGCTGTGCACCTCTGTCTTGTCGGCGCCAGACAGACGAACGACCGACATTGGCCAGCTCACGATGCTATAGCTTACACCCGGATGTTTCGGATCGGTGAAGCTGCTGTCTGCGGGAGCAACCTCCATTGGGAACACGTGACGTCCGGCCTGGTAATGGTCATGGCTAAGAATCGAGCCGCCGACAATCGGCAGATCGGCGTTCGAGCCAACGAAATAATGCGGGAACTGTTCAACGAAATCAAGCAGTCTCGCGAATGAGGTATGCGTAATAACCATCGGCTCATCTTTGCCCTTGAACACGATGCTATGCTCGTTGTAATACACATAAGGAGAATACTGGAAGAACCATTCCTCTCCTTGAAGCGAGAGCGGCACGACACGCAAGTTTTGGCGAGCGGGATGATCGGCACGGCCTGCATAACCTACGTTGGCGATGCTGAGCAGGCTCTTCGGATATTTGGACTGCGGAAGCGTCTTAAGCAGCGCAATTTCTTTCGGATCCTTCTCCGGCTTCGACAGATTAATCGTAATCTCCAGCTTCCCGTACTCGGTTGGGTGAAGCCAATAGTTGTTCTTGCGAATGCGGTCCATTCGAATGTAGTTCGAATCGATGCTCAGACGGTAGAAGGCGTCTGTTGCCGCCTTAATGCCTTCTGAGGCAGTCAGACGCTGGAATGCGGCAGCAGCCTCGGAAGCTCGCGGCATGATGAGCCCCATTATTCTCGCATCAAGCAAATCACGGAACGTCGTCGTATTGTCAGGGATAAGCCGGATGGCATAGCCGTAATCAAGCAGCGGCTCGAGCAGCTCCACGGCGCTATCCAACTGCTCGGTAGGGACCTCTCCCTCCATTGGCTCGGTGAATTGGAACAGATCAAGCAAGGCGTTGCGGCCAGCATGCACATCAAGCGATTCAATCATGCCCCGCTGCTTCGCGAATTGAAGCAGTCGTTCTATAAGCAGAAGCGCATCTTCGGCACTCACGGCTGGTGCCTGCGCTTGCAGTTCGGTTGTCATACGGTATTGCTCCCTTCTCTATCTGAAACAGCTATCGCCGTCAGAAGACGGCGATAGCTGACGTATTACTTGTCGTTATAACCGTTCGGATTAGCCGAATGCCAGTTCCAAGCGCTTTGAATAATGTCTTCGAGCTTGTTGCGCTTCGGATTCCAGCCAAGCTCCTTGCGAGCGCGATCCGACGAAGCGACGAGCACGGCAGGATCGCCTGCGCGGCGAGCTTCCATAACTGCTGGAATTTCTTTGCCCGTTACGGCACGCGCGATGTCGATCACTTGCTTAACCGAGAAGCCTTGGCCGTTGCCAAGGTTGTAGACAGCGCTGTCCGCTCCGCTGCGAAGGCGGTCTACTGCAAGCACATGCGCATCAGCCAAGTCGCTTACGTGGATGTAGTCGCGGATACAAGTGCCGTCTTCCGTAGCGTAGTCTTCGCCGAATACCGAAATATGCGGACGCTGTCCAAGCGCTGCTTGAAGCACGATAGGAATCAGATGCGTCTCCGGGCTGTGATCCTCGCCGATCTTGCCGCTCTCATGAGCGCCTGCTGCGTTGAAGTAGCGCAGCGATACGAACTTGATGTTGTGGGCCACATCGAACCACTTCATCATTTTCTCCATTGCAAGCTTCGTTTCGCCATATGCGTTCGTCGGAAGCGTACGATCGAATTCGTCGATCGGCACGTTCTCAGGCTCGCCGTAAGTAGCCGCAGTTGACGAGAATACGATTTTGCGGACATTGTATTCATTCATCTTCTCAAGCAGGCACAACGTACCGAATACGTTATTGTGATAGTACTTGCCAGGGTCCTTCATGCTCTCTCCGACCAGCGAATTCGCCGCGAAGTGGATGACCGCATCGATCTCGTTCTCTTGGAACACGCGGTCTAGAAATGCCGCGTCGCGAAGATCGCCTTCATATAGCTTGCCGCCAAGCAGGGCTTGCTTATGCCCTTGCTGCAGATTGTCCGCAACGACGATTTCTTCGCCGCGCTCCTGCAATGCCGCTACTGCGTGGGAACCGATATATCCGGCTCCTCCCGTTACTAATACTGCCATTGTTCATTTCCCCTCTCTACAGTTCGTTAATTGTTATTGCCCGTACCTTATATAGCGTTACACCAAGCGCTCTACACCGTTGCCGATGGAGCATACATAGAAGTCGGCTTTCAGGCCGGTAGCCTCCGTATATTTGCTTCCTACTTCTTCTTTGAACGCTTCGATGCTGTCTTCATGAACTAGCGATACCGTACATCCGCCAAAGCCGGCTCCCGTCATACGCGATCCGAGAACGCCAGGCACTTGCCGTGCCGCCGCTACCATCGAGTCAAGCTCATGACCGGTCACTTCGTACAGATCGCGAAGCGAATCATGCGAACCGTTCATTAGTTGTCCGAATTGCTTCAGATCGTTTGCGCGAAGCGCTGTGATCGATTGAAGCACACGGTCGATTTCTTCCACGACATGCTGCGCTCTATTACGTACGATGTCGCTCTTGATCAAATGTTTGGACGAATTGAACTGATCAAGGCTAAGCTGTCCGAGCAAAGTCAGGTCCGGATAAGCGGCCTTCAACTCCTCCACAGCTTGATCGCACTCGCTGCGGCGTTCATTGTATTTGGAATCGACAAGACCGCGGCGTTTGTTCGTATTGCCGATCACGAGCTGGTAACCGCCCGGTTGGAACGGGATGAGTTCGTATTCCAACGTATCGCACATAAGCAAAATGGCATGGTCCGCTTTGCCGTTCGCGACCGCGAACTGATCCATAATGCCGCTATTGACGCCGTTGAATTCGTTCTCCGACTTCTGCGACAGAAGGGCGATCTTCACCTTGTCGATCTCGAGCCCTTCCAGCGTTTGCAGCGCGAATGCCGTTACGACCTCGATGGACGCCGAGGAGGACAAGCCTGCGCCGTTCGGAATCTCGCCATGGTAGAGCAAGTCATAGCCGTTCTTGAACGTGACGCCGCTTTGCTGCAGCATATAGACAATGCCTTTCGGGTAGTTCATCCAGTCGTCCGCGTCATCGTATGCGATTGATTCAATGGAGAACTGCTTCGATGTCGGGAAGTTCGTCGTTGCCAGACCGAGCTTGTTATCGTCGCGCTTGCGGATAATTAACGTCGTTCCGAAAGTTAATGCTGCCGGAAATACGTAGCCGCCATTGTAGTCCGTATGCTCGCCAATAAGATTGACGCGGCCCGGTGCGTGGAATACTGCGATTTCATTACTGCCTTCGCCGTATTGCTGTATAAATTGTTGTGTCAGCGCTTGGAGATTTGCCATTTGCTATCACGATCCTTTTTCTCTCGAATGTAGTTCAGCTATTGCTGGGTCGGCGTGGCCGCCGTTTTGACGGATCAACCGTTTGTTTCTGAACTTAGTATAAAATAACTGCCCCGAAAACAAAATGGCTCGAAGTGCTCTTTATATGGATTTATGTGACTTTCGCACCTCTGTCCGGACATGCTATCATGTTCTTAACGCTTTAAATGTTACGGATTTCAACTAAATGGGTAAAGCAGGTGTAAAGTCAGATGCAGCAAGAAATGTATGTGGTTGCGTCCAACCCGGTACACGCGCAGGGCGAGCATGCGCGGCTGAATGTATTGTTCGCAGGCGAGAGCCAGACGAAGCCCTCCCACCGGCTTGGTCCGAAGGTGTACGACTTCTATCTCATGCACATTGTGCTGGAAGGAGAAGGCGTCTTCCAATTGGAAGGGAAGAGACATTCTCTTGCCGCGGGAGACACGTTCCTTATTGAGCCGAAGCAGCTCATCAGCTATGAATCGGACAGTTCCAATCCATGGCGCTATCGCTGGGTCGCCTTCAGCGGCGAGCATGCTGCCGAGCTCGTTGCGGCTGCCGGCTTCCAAGCAGACCAGCAAGTGATCGGCATGGCGAAGTGGAAGCGGGCAGCCCTCCTATTCCGACGCATCTACCAGACGTTCAAGGTCGGCGGTGCTGATGCGCAGCTATCGGCAACTGGCCATCTGCATCTGCTGCTGGCCGAATATATGAAGGCGCTGCATGCTGCCGGCGGCGACGACTCGGTTCGTACCGCTCACGGCCAAGGGGACTTGCTGCTGCAGCAAATGATCCATTACTTGTCGTCGCAATACACGCACCCTGTATCGATCGAGCAAATGGCGGAGTCGCTGGGGTATAACCGCGCCTACCTGTCCCGCTTCTTCAAGCAGCGGACGGGAGTATCGCCGGTTACCTTCCTGCTCAAGCTGCGCATCGACAAAGCGCGTCACATGCTTCGTGAGCGTCCTGAGCTCACCGTTGAGCAAATATCAGCTTCCGTCGGCCTTCAGGATGCATTGTATTTTTCCAAGCAATTTCGCAAGCTATACGGTCAATCGCCTACCGCCTACCGCGACTCCATGAGAAATTTGCGCCAATCCTAAGGCAAGACACCTGCGCCAGCGTTATTTCATCCCTTAAAAACGATCATATTAGCCATAATTCGGGCATACTACGAGCGGGAGTGATGATCTATGAAGGAGCTGTATACAGGACATTTGTATTGGCCTGGAACGATGGGAGACTCATTGGAGCAGCCTGCGCTTAACCAAAATATATCAGTCGAAGTCGCCGTTATCGGAGGCGGCATGTCGGGCTCGATCTGCAGCCATGTGCTTGTCCAAAGCGGCTTATCCGTCGCCTTGCTCGAGCGCGGCGAGATTGCTGGCGGAAGTACTTCCGCCAATACGGGCATGCTGCAATTTTGCAATGACGTCATGTTATGCGATCTCATCGATCAGATTGGGCACAAGGACGCAGTTGCTTTCTACAGAGCATGCAAGGAAGCTGTCGATATGATTGATTCAACTGTGAACCAGCTTGCGGTTGATGTAGGGTTCAAGCGAAGAAGCAGCTTGTATTACGCTTCAAGCGAACAGGATCTGCCAAAGCTGAAGAAGGAATACGAAGCTCTTCATCACAATGGCTTTGATGTTGAGTTCTGGGATGGAGACAAGATTGCGAAGCATTTTCCTTTCCGCAAGTCAGGGGCCATTGTCACCCATGGAGATGCAGCAATCAACCCGTACCGGTTCGTCAGCACCTTGGCGCGACATGCAGTAGACGCAGGCTTGCAGGCGTATGAGCATACCGATATTGTAGACCATCGTACGCTGGAGAACGGCGTTCACTTGCTGCGTTCAGCAGACGGTTATGAAGTTGAAGCGAAGCATGTCATCTATGCGATTGGCTATGAACCGGAAGAGCTTCGTGGCAAGCTGATCAAAGCAAGCTTGAACCGCTCCTTCGCAATCGTAACAGGTGTTCAGCAAAGCCTTGCTGATTGGCATCAACATTTCTTAATATGGGAAACCGCTCGTCCCTATCTGTATATGCGTACAGATGATCATAACCGCGTCATTGTCGGGGGACTTGACGAAGAGATCGAGCAGCCGCTGCACGATGCCCAAAAGCAACAAAAGCATAGCGAGAAGCTTTATGATCAAATGCGGTCGCTGTTCCCAATGCTTGAAGCGCCTGTCGAATACGAATGGAATGCCACCTTCGGCGAGTCGCGCGACAACCTGCCGTTCATTGGCGAAGATCCGGCTTGGCCAAACGTGTTCTACTGCCTCGGATATGGAGGCAACGGCTCGATCTATAGCATGATAGCCGCCCACCTGCTGCGCGATCAAATTAAAGGAATCTCGAATGACCTTTCGAAGGTCGTAGCTCTAGACCGCAAGTCGTTGAGCCGTGTGTAGTTCTGTAATTTTAAAAAAACCGCCTGATTAGCCCCGTTCCGAAAGCGGCCAATCAAGCGGTTTTTTTCCTTAAGCACCGGCTACAATTAATGATGCGCCGCAGCCGCGAAATACAGCTTCCGCAGCCCCAAGACGCGATAGGTCTGGACCGCCGTCCTTATCCAGCAACGACTTGCTCTCATCCGTTTCGACGATCAGTACGAGAGAGCCCTCGCTTATCGCCTGCGAGCATATTTTGGTCTCTTCGTCATCGAGACCAAGCGCGTGAAGAGAACTCGAATGCTCGTCTGTATCGAATAACGTGAACGCGGCAAGCGCAGCCGGAAATCCGCCGAGGGCCGTTCCCGGTCCCCAGGTGCTCGCACCATAGGCGGCAACCGTTCCAGCGCCGCCAAAGCCTGCCGCCTCCCCCATTGCCAAGCTTCCAATCCCGAGTCCATGCCCGAATCGATTGCCGTCTGTGTCCTCCAGCTCCCGCATCTCGTCCGCATGCACATCGCTCTCCGCCTCGATACGTCTGGAATGCTCCGCATCCTTCGCAAGCACCTTCAATTCACCAGTAACGAACCCTGCCTGCTCCAACTGTTCTATTGCTTCAATAACTTGCTGCTGGCTTTCAAACACGCCGATTTTTCTAGCCATCTCGTTCCATAACCCCCTAATTCGCAAGAATAGAGCAAGGATTCTGCCTGTGCACCTGAATCATTGCTGCTTTAGCTATCTTTGTTATGCCCCTCTGAGGCGGGATTGAGTCGTATTTTGGCATATGAATGGATATTTTGACTATTGCTCGCATATTGTGAGGCGCAGGTTGTGCATACTTGCGGTTCGGGTTATGATGAAGGAATGAGTATGGAAAAAAACGGACAAGCAGGAGGCCAAACGATGATACATCGGATGCTTCGCTACCCCTCAGGCTGGGAGTGGCATGTCCTTCAGCAAGCAGGGCATCGTCCACTACAGAAAGAGCCTCTGCCGAGCCGCAAGGATTCCGCCAAACAAACGGCCACAGCCTTATTGGATAAGAGCGCATTAGAGCTTGCCGAACATGCAACAGAGCAATCGGAAGCCGAACAACATATAGAGCAAACGAAGAAGCTGTTCCCGGAATGCGCCAATTGGATGGACGTCTGCGAGGAGCGGCGCACGAATCAAATTATCGTAGAGGATACGAGCGAGCAAGGGCCGGTCATCTACGGCACGCTTATGTTTCAAATATCCGAGCACTCCGAAGACGTTCAGCCGTTCCACTTCTGGCTGACAAGCAAACGGCTCATTACCATTCATGACGATATACGTTTGCCGCTGCGGCTGCAGTCAAATGCGCAGACGAAGAAGCTGGGCGAATGCGATACGGCGCCGGAAGCGCTATTCGCGATGATGAGCGTCATCCTGGAACCTTTCCATGAAGGACTTGACGGCTTCGAAGCAAGGCTTGGCGAGCTTGAATCGTCGATGCGCAACGAGAACCGTACGGGCCTGATCGATATTATTTTCGAACGGAGATACGATCTGCTCCATTGGAGCCATCTATTCATTCCCATCCGCGAGCTGCACGGGGCTGCCAAGGAAGCATTCATGAACGATCTGATGGAAACGGAGAGCTTTAAGCGGATTACGCATAAGCTTGACCGGATCGAACTGCTGCTCAAGCATTATGCGCTTGAGATCGATACGCTCATCTCGATGGACGATGCGATCTCCAACTTCCGCGGCAACGACATCATGAAGACGCTGACGATCTTCACCGTCCTGTTCCTGCCCGCTACGATTGCTGGCTCGCTCTGGGGAAGCAACTTCATCAAGCTGCCATGGAAAGATGATTCTTGGGGCTTCGCCTTGATGGTCACGATAATCGTCGTAATCACGGCGATTATCTACGTCTGGTTATGGAAGAAAGGCTGGACCGGCGATTTACTTCACGGCCGCAAGCCGCAGACAATTACTGGACAAGAGCCGCCGAGCCGACTTAGCCGCTCTAATCGGCATCGGATGAAGTCTAACAGCCAGCCGCCCCGTTCGACCGTTCAGGAACTGGCTGCCTTGTCTTCCGATCAGTCTTCACAGCCGTTGCTTAGCCGTTCCCGCAAGAAACGCCCTTAATAATAACAAGAAGAGTCCGGCGCTGCACTTTGCAGCTAACCGGACTCTTCTTCATTCGATCTTTTATTACAGCTTTACTGGCAAGCCCGTCAGCGCCGACTGATTCGCCGCTATCGTAACGCGGTGCGTCAGCCATGCATCCTCATAGGTGGAACGAATGCGCGATACATCGCCCGTCCTTACCGCGTGGAGGAAAGCTTCATTCTCAAGCTCATATGGATTCGTTCGATTCGCGTATTCCGTTTTGCGCCCAGCTTCCACATCGAGCAGTCCCCCATGACTGAGCTCCAATACGCCTTTATTCGTATAAATATGAAGGCCTGCCCGGTCTCCCGCCGGAATTGCGCAAGTATTGCTGATTGTTGCCACAGCCCCATTCACAAGCTTCAAGGTTACAGTGCCTACATCCGGAACAGTAACGCCTTGCTCTACATCAGCCACTATGCGGGAGCCATATGCGGCATACACTTCGCTTACTTCACCTAGCGTATAACGCAGCAAGTCAACGATATGCGTGGTTTGCTCCACGAATTGACCGCCGGATCCCTCCATCTTACGCCACCAGCTTACACCTGGCATTGAACCCATCCAGTAACCGAGCGCCATACCGACAGTACGCTCGCGTAACAGTTCTTGGGCACGGCTCGTTCCGTCCATATAGCGGAAGTGATAGCCGACAGAAGTAATCAGCTTCTTGCTCTCGATTTCCTTAAGCAATTCGGCAGGTGTCTGTTCGTCTGCAGCAAGCGGCTTCTCTACTAGGAACGGGATACCGCGTTCCACTAACGCCCTTTCGATCTCACCATGCGCGAACGGCGGTACGCATATGTATACCGCATCCAGCTTGCGGTCATCCAGCATCGTATGTATAGAGCTATAACCTCTAGCGCCCTCGTATTTGGCCGCCTCCTGATCCGCTTTCTCTTGCGAAGTGGCCGTGAATGCGGCAACCTTAACGCCCTCTAGCTTCGCCAGCTTCTCGGCATGCATACGGCCGAACCAGCCCGTGCCGACGATTCCAATGTTCAATGTCATCGATATGGCTCCTCTCGCCTATTGATATGGTCAAGCATAAAAGGCTTCTTTCCTATATTTTAAATTATACGTGTCGCACTCAAGATGTACAACCAATCGAACATGAACGTTTCTCTTTACCTACCCAATAAATCCGCAGGTACCTATTGCAGCTCCGCTTCATACTATACAACAACGATAGACCGGAATGAATGAACGGAGGGATGCCGATGGGAGTCACGATGCGTAAGTCAACGAGAGCGCAGGAGCTTGATTTGCGTACCGCCATGTTTCTGGCTGCGGTTTGCGGACAAACCTATGTGCAGTTCAACAATTACGCGGATGGCTTGTTTCTAGCTCCACGAGGATACAGCTTAGTTGGAGAATTCAAGGCCAGTGCGTATGACAGCAACGAAGAACGATTCGGCTTTGTACTGACAAGCGAGCAAGCATCCGTCCTTGCATTTCGCGGAAGCGGTTCAGCAGAAGACTGGGTTGCCGACTTCATCGCTCAGCAGACGGTATACCGCCCTGTCAAAAATGCGGGGCAAACGCATAAGGGCTTCACCGACATCTATATGTCGACGCGCAATGAAGTGCTCGCGCTCCTCCAGACACTGCCTGCCGACAAGCCGCTGTTTATTACCGGGCATAGTCTCGGCGGCGCGCTCGCAACGCTCGCAGCCATCGATATAGCAAGCAATACGGCGATCCGCTCCCCCATCGTGTATACGTTCGGGGCTCCAAGGGTAGGCGATCCGAAATTCGTCCGTGCCTATAATACGATTATCGATACGCATTGGCGCTTCCAGAACGAGTTCGATATTGTCCCGCATTTGCCTCCGCACGTCTATCAATCTCCGAAGACAAAACAAACGTATTATTACCTCCATGTCAAAGGCGAAGTGAAACGGTCGTTCAGAATGGGTTCTATTTCTGGGAATCATATCTTATCCAGTTATTTCGCCGATCTAGTGAAAGAAGATCCCGCATTTGCCGTCTTGGTATGCAGCGAGCCTCCAGGCTGGTGCCCGGCTGTAGAGTAATAAAGTTTTTTGGCTACAAAAAAAACGCATTTCCGCAGAAGCCATCAGCCAGAAAGCTGGTTGAATCGCAGGGAATGCGTTTTTTTTAAGAATTAAGCAGGCAACACATAAAGCAATATCGCAAAGAAGTGGACGATCGAGCCGCCCAATACGAACAGATGCCATACCGCATGATGATAAGGGAAGCTGCGCCACATATAGAACACTGTTCCGAATGTGTACAATAAGCCGCCGGTTATGAGCATTTGCACACCGCCTGGCGCCAAATGCGTCGTTAGCGGCTTCCAGGCGAACACGATGATCCAGCCCATTGCAATATAGACGAGTGTAGAAGTGAACAGAAACCTCGAAGCGAAGAAGGACTTGAATATAACGCCGGCTACCGCCGCGCCCCATACGATTCCGAACAGCACCCAACCAAGCGTGCCTTGCACGATGTGAAACAGAATAGGCGTATACGTACCGGCAATGAATACATATATGAATGAATGATCAAGCGCCTCGAATACCCGCTTCGCCTTCCCTGCCGGGAAGCTATGTACGAGCGTTGACGCCAAATAGAGCAGCAGCATCGCCGAGCCGTATATCGTGAAGCTAACGACGTGCATGGCTGTCCCCTTCAACGATGAGAACACGATAAGCAGCACGAGCGCCGCTATGCTTAACATTGCGCCGATGCCATGCGTAACCGCATTCGCGACTTCCTCGCGCTTCGTATACGTATGCGTATTGGCCATACTGATAACCACCTCCAACCTTACTTGATGATTATCAGTTTAAAGCATCATAGCCACCCTTTCAACCATCCCCGGACGGAGTCGATCGTTTTGTCCAAGTTGCAGATCGCTTGCTCGTCCGTATAAGGCTTCGTATGGCGAAAATAATCGGCATGCCCGCCAACCGTCGGAATGCCCTCTACATAACCGGGAGCGAACTTCAACCGATTCCATCTTGGCATCGCGCGACCCGCCGCCGTCCAGCCTCCCCAGCTTCCGATCCGGCTAATCGGATCGTTCAGCTTGCCGGTACCGTCAACGGAATGGAAGTAGCTCACGCGCGCTTGCAGCTTAGGATGAATCGGCGTCTTCGGCGATCCGACCTGTACGATGCGTATGTCGTTATCCTCACCGTATTCCTCCATCATCCTCGCAGCCTGATAGGCTGCCGCGCCGCCGCCGCTATGTCCGATCAGCAGCATACGCTTGCCATTCTCATTCAACTGTTTAATATGTTGGAACGCCCGGCGTCCGCCTATCCGTCCAGCAGTCATACGATTCGACAGATCGCTCCGCACCTCAACCACTTGCCTGACCAGACTTTGGCTCGCATCACCATAAGGAAAGAGCACATGAATGCGAGGCTCAATGCCGTCTTCTCGAAACAGCTTATCCAGTTTTTTGCGGCATTCGTTGAAAGCACAGGTTGTTGTTGCCACGCCGGCAAGCAAATATATGCTAAGCGATGATGTAGAATTGTTCGCCGTCATAACAGATCCCTCCGAATTCAGAAGAAGTTGTAATTACATTATGCGGGAGCTCGCGGTAAATCATGCTTCGATGTAAATGTCAGTTCCTTCTATTCTAAGCTTAAGGCCGAATACAGCAGCCGCATCTCGAAGCGGTATCGCCTTCATGAACCGATAGACGCGCTGTCTGCCCTTCGCTTCCATTCCGCTCCATACTTTGCGTTGCAGGACAGGCAACCGCACAGCTTTCCCTGCTTCTGCCGCACTCCGTTCCATAACCGCGACTAGATTCCCTTTGCCGCTCTGCTGAATTCGAACGTTCAGATGAAGCAGCTCTCGGTAAAATTGCTCGTCCGCGTACAAACGGCCTCGTTCAGCGAACAAAGCGCCTCTGTACGTGAATCGCTGATGGACCGGCTTGCCTTCGAGAGACGGATCAGACGCTGCGCTTATAAAGTGCTTGATTTCGGAAACGCCTGCAGCCTCTTTGCCCATTGATGTCGTCACTCGATAGGCCTCTCGCAATGCCGGTTCGGTTGCGATGGAATAATCATTCACTCTTCGTGATTTATTGTATGCCGTTACATTGTTAACGTCGAAATAAAAAACGGCTTTGACACGCGGATATTTGTGCTCCAGGCTGCCGTACAGCCGCTTGATCTTCGCTGCCGCGAAACCGATATCGTACGCATGATCAGTCGTATTATAATGCGTAACGCCAAACTCCGATAATTGAATCGGCTTTCTAGCGCTGAATCGATTGTAGACGGTATCCAGCAGATCTAGCGGATCTTCGAACGCAGCAGGTTCATCTTCGTTGCCATTATGATACTTCACATTATATACGTTGACTCCTACCCAATCGACGTAAGCATCGCCCGGATAGAAACGCTCGATCGGCTTCTCCGGCACCGTCAGCACCGTCCATACCATGGCAACATTCGATGCCAGCTCCGCGAATCGATCGTGTACAAGCCGCCACTTCTGCTTATACATAGCGGGATCACCGCCATAGGCAGTCCAAGTACCGTTCATTTCCGATGCAAATCGCAGAAACATAGGTACCCTTGCCTCGCTTGCCTCCTGGGCGAACTGTCTCAAATACGCATCATCCTGCACCTGTGCAAGCCCCTTATTCGGTTCCCAGGCGATATGGGGGAAGGCACCAACGGACTTCACCTGCTCCACCCATTCCTTCGGGAAGGGTTGTCCATAACCAACATATTTGAAGAAACTTGCATGCGTACGCCCCGTTAACTTGTTAAAAGAATTCATGCTGCTCGCAATCGCTTCATCTTGTAGTACATACGCACCTAGATAAGCGCCCGTTTCAGGCTCTGCCTTCGCCAATTTGTACCACGCCTCTGCCCAGTTGACATGAATGGTCCAATCCTGCTTCTCCACAATCGGTACATTCCCAGCACCCATTACGGATTGAACAGGAGATAGAAGAAGAAGGAAAAGGGCTGCAACGAGGCAATATATTATCCTGTTATGATTCAATAACGGTCACCTCCGACTTTCTTTTCAAAGCTTTTGCAGTCCGATGACTCGTTATTCGGGAATATGGGAAAACAAAAAGAGCGATAAGGCCGCCTCGCTTAATGGCCCTTCGCTCTATTGGTACTGCTATTCTGGCTAAGCTGGCATTACACACCCATTTTTTTGCGCTGATTGTTAACCTTCTTCGTGTTCTGGCTCTTCAATTCTTGCGTGCCGGTCGTATGATTCTTCTGACCAGGCAGCCCATCTTGCGCTTGTTTCTTCTGAGCAAGCAGTTGCTTGGCACGTTCAGCTTGAGTCAGCTTCTTCGGCTCTTCAGCCGCTCCATTTTGTTCGTTCGTAGACATAGGTTCACCTCGCTTTATGCTCCACATCATTCTTATTCTACTACAGTTATAAATCTGGTAAAAGATCCTTTGCGAAGTCGGGCGACAGCTTGTACCGACCAATTCGTATTTTCGGCCAGCCGTTCGATTGGTTCCGTCGTCACAATGACAGCCCGCGCGGCAAAACGCCTCATGCTTCGCAGCATTTCAAGCTGCTCGTCCTCGGGGAGAACCGAGCATAAATTATAGGGCATATCGATAATGGCCGCATCGTAATGACCCGTCAGCCCGCGCATATCGGCAAGCTTCACCCGATCAGCATAGCCGAAATGCGCAAGGTTCATTCTTGCGCCGCGCACGGCCAGCGGGTTGAGATCAACACCTTCGATATCGATCCCCATCGACATCGCTTCAATCAACACCGTTCCGATGCCGCAGCACGGATCGATAAGCTTCACAGCTTCCGCACGTCCCGGCGCTGCAATATTAACGATTGCTCTGGCCGCCCGGACAGGAAGCGCAGTGGAATAGTTCTGCGGCTTCTTCTGATGCTCCAGCCAAATCGCGTCATTGTCCTCGCAGAGGCCGAACAGCCAACGGCCATTCAGCCGAATAAGTCCGAACAATCGATTCGGCGTTCGCATCTCTGCTTTTCCGCGTATTGCTGCCCCTGCCTGCCGCTCTAGCTGTCTGCGTTCCTCATAGGTTATTGATGAATCGCCAGATGCTTGCGTGAATACGACCTTGAAGGTCTCGCCTTCACCCAGCCCTACTTCAGGAAGCAGCTCGACCAGCTCCTCCATGCTTCCCGCAGACAGCTGGACATGAATCTTTCTTCGAATGAACGGACTGCGATTGGCGGCAATATCAATATCGCTCTGGGCAATGCCGTCCGTGCACGGCTGAGCAAGCAGCAAGCTTAGCTCCAGCTGACATAACTCCGTCTCGTCCTCGTGGCAAGCATAGGTGTATATGAACATGGTGCGCCTCGCCTTTCTTTCCCTTTAATCGTTCAACGGCTCAGAATCTGCGCTTGATGGGCGCTCCTCTGCATGTGCAGCCGCGGAAGTCTCCGTACCCTTCGCCTTTCGGTGACCGACACCACTTGTTTCATGTTCACCTGTCAGCTCATGCAGCTGTTTCTCCAACGACTTAATCGTCCGTTGAAGCCGATATTGACGGATCAGTCCGAACGAACCGACTGTCAGACCGCCCAAGAGGGTCGACACAAGGATCACGAGAATAAGCGGTGTCGTCGTCTTCGCGAACAGGAAATTCACTTGAACGGAATCCACATTGATAACGGCGAATATCGCAATAACCAGGGCAAATACGAACGCTGAGATCAGCATGCCTTGTCCCTTCATCTCATTTCCTCCCTTTTCTCCAAATCGTACCACAAAATCGAATTCATTTCTCACAATTGACAAAAAAGAAGCAAATGATCACACGCGATCATCTGCTTCTCAAGACAACATATTAACTTTCACTCAAAACGCCGGAACTCGCTACACTCTTCTTCCTGGCTGAGAGCAGCCATTTAGTAATAATGTATATAAGTACGAGTGACTGAACGATAGTCGTCTCCCAAGTTGGATACGCGCCTAGGAAGCCAATAGTCGGAAATCCGGATAGCGTATTTGACGGCAACCACCCCGCAACCTGTAAGGAATGAATGCTTTCGCCAAGAAAACGAATCACCAAATAGTAGATCAGCGCTGATGCAAGCAGAAAGAATGGCTTTATCGGCAGCTTAGCGCTGAAACGTATAATGGCAAAACCTAGTCCGATTAAGAGAACGAAGGTCACTCCGAATCCAAGCGCAAGCTGCAAAGGCTCGATCGATGGAGCCATTCCGATATAGAAAATCGTCGTTTCCGCACCTTCGCGGAATATCGCAAGCGCAGAAACCGCGAATAGCGACCAAAGACTGCCTTTTGCCAGCGCGCTGCCCATTTTGTTATCGATATATTGAGTCCAGCTCTTCATATTGGACTTGCTATGAAGCCAATTGCCTACCGTCAGCATTAAGACGACCGACAGCAGACCTGCAACGCCTTCAATCGCTTCGCGGGCACTGCCAGCTGCCAGTTTGGCAATGGCGTACGTAAGGACGAACGCCATTACCCCGCTAAGCGCAAGTCCCGTCCATACCCCTGACCAAATCCACTTGCTCTTGCTCCCGTTGCCCGTACGCTTCAAGTACGCGAGAAGCGCCGCTAGCACAAGAATCGCTTCCAAACCTTCACGTAGCAAAATCATTCCCGCATCCCATGCCGTATAGCGCGTATCTCCGGTCATTGGACGGAGTTGCTCTTGAAGCTCTCCGATGAGCTTGTTCGCTTTATCGCCTTGAGGCGGATTAGACAATAAGTAGCCTGCAATCTCAGCCATTCTCACCTCGACATTCGTATACACAGAGGCAGATCGAAGCTGAACCTCCCCCTCTACCGAAGGCCATTGCGCGATGAACAACTCCATCTGAGCAGCAGCTTCTGCATAGCGCTCGGCTTGCGATTCCTTAAGCGCCAAGTCAAGCAGAGCTATCGCGCCCGCAACGGACAACTCCGTTCCGGAGCTTCCCGCATCGTCGGCAATGCTTCCCGCGGCATATTGATTGATAAGCTGGATGAGAGCTTCTGCTTCTGACTTAGCCTGCTCGTCGCGCGGCGGTTCAGCTTGAATCGCTATGCGAAGCATACTCATCTTCGTCTCCAACAGGCCGTATACTTTGAAGTTATCTTTGCGTACGGCAGACTCTACCTGCGGCCATCCGCCGTTCATTTGCTTATACGCTTCGCCGGCTTTCGTCCAGTCCGACTGCTGGACAGCAACAAGCAATTGTTGAACGATGGGCTTGATAGCAAGCGCCGCTTCAGTTCCTGAAAGCTTGCCCGAAGAGTCCGGTTCACCCTTTACGCTTTTTGCATAGCTGTTAATGGCTTTGGCAAGCGTGGAAAGCGATGACTTGGCTTCCGCTGCATCCTGTTCTTGCTCTCCGACCGTAAGAGCAGTAATCGCAGCTTCCAATGCAGCATCGACCGCCTCGGCCTCTTTGGTCTTTTCCGGCTGAAGCTTCACCCAGCCGTCTGCCGCTTTCACGACATGACCTTTGGCCTCTTCCCACTTGCCTTGACCGGCTTCAACAAGCGCGCCGCCGACAAGCGGCAGCAGTCGATCCAGATCTGCTGTATCCGTCGTGCTGCCTGCAGAAGCAACTGTAACCGTACTCCATTGAATGATCGATACAATAAGAAAAGCAGCCAAGCAGAAACGAATCGTTATTCGTTTCATACTGCTGCCATTTCGTGCGAACATAAGCGGTTCGCCCCTTCCCATGGTGCTTATTCATCCTTGCCCTGCTTAGAATAACGTCTCACCGATGTACCCGCCTTCGCGAACCCCGGGGAAGCAAGCAAACTGCGCGCTTCCGACATGCACGATATATTCGTTCAGCAGGTCGTTCTGCCCCAGCTTTTTCTGCATTGGCGTAAACTGCTTGCTCGTATCGCGGTTGAAGCAGATGAATAACAAACCTGCATCGAGCTGACCCATCTTGTGATCCATGCCGCTGGAATACGAGTAAGAACGTCTTAATATTTGTATTGAACCGTCACCGCGAGCAAGCCTCATATGCGCGTTGATCGGAATAACGGGCTTGCCTTTCTCATCGAGCTTATCGAAGTCAGGCGCTTCATGCTCCTGCGAGCCGCCAAGCGGCGCTCCGCTTGCACGATGACGACCGAAGGTCGCTTCTTGATCGCCAAGCGTGGAACGATCCCATACTTCAACGCGAATTCGGATACGGCGGACGACCATATAGGTGCCGCCTTCCATCCAACCTGCGCCGTCGGAAGCGCTCGCCCATACAACCTTATTCATGACGGAATCATCGCTCGTGTCGGGATTGTTCGTGCCATCCTTGAACCCCATCAAATTACGCGGCGTAGCGCCAGACGGATCTGCACCGCCCGTTCTTTGAAAGCCTTCCTGTGTCCAGCGAAGCACTGCCTTGCCTCTAGCTAGTCTTGCCAGATTCCGAATTGCGTGGAAGGCGATCTGCAGGTCATTGGCGTTCACTTGCACGCCAATGTCTCCGCCCGACCATTCCTCACGCAGTTCATCCCCTCCGAAAGGCGGAAGATCCGCAAGCGGCGCCGGCTTCTTCGCAGCCAATCCGTATCTCGAATCGAAAAAGGACGCGCCCACGCCGAACGTAATCGTTGTACGTGATGGCGTTAAGCCTGCCGCCTCCCCCGTATCGGAAGGAGGCATGTTCACATTGTCATTCGCTTCGCCGATCATAATCCCCTCAGCCATTGCTGCGGAAGCTTTCGTCCATGTTTGGAACAGCTTCTTCACGTCAGCCAGCGAATCCGTCGTCAAGTCGAACGCTGCGAATACGAGAAAGTCTTGTGCCGGCGTGGAAATGCCCGCCTGATGCTTGCCGTAGAAATCAATGAAATCGCCATTGCTCGACCTGCCCGTTTCTTTAGCAACGCTAGCTGAGACGCTCTTCTCGGCAGCCGCCCACACGCCCCCCATGCCCGATGCGCCGAATAAAAGTCCAGCGCCTCCTACGCCTGCCATTCGCAGCAAGTCTCTTCGGCTTATTGGCTTTTTCAGCATGCCATCCTGTTTGACGTTATCCACTTGGCCAGAATGCTTATTTTCATCCATATGAACCTATGCCTCCAGAATCGTGCCCATCTGCGACAACGGCTCAGCCAGAGCATCGATCAGTTGGCTCAGCTTCTTCGTATCTTCTTCTTTAAGGGCTTCATACGAAACATAGCCATCACCTGATTTGTATTCCGTCAGCGCTTGTTCTAGCTCCGTGAACGCTTTGCCGATCGATTCCTCTAGCGCCGCATCCTTCTTGTTAAGCTCCGGCTTCACAAGATCGTAGATCTTTCTCGCGCCTTCAACGTTAGCAGCGAAGTCGTACAAATCCGTATGCGAATATCTTTCTTCTTCGCCTGTTACTTTAGAAGAGGATACTTCGTTAAGCAGCTCAACCGCACCAGTTAACAGCAAGCTTGGCTCAACCTCGACGGTTTCCATAAGCGCGCGCAGCAGCTTCGTATCTTCAAGCAGACGATCGGCATACTCCGTCATGCCGTCTGTCGTGTTGTTCGCCCATAATGCTTGCTCGATACGGTGGAAACCACGCCAATCCTTCTCCTCGACGTCATTCTCGCGAGCGTCAATATTAGGATCGAGATCGCCAAGAGCCTCGGCAATAGGTTCGATCCGTTCAAAGTACATCCGTGTCGGAGCATACAACGACTTAGCCAGTTCAAGGTCTCCGCCCTTCACGGCGTTAACGAATTTCTCTGTCTCGATAATAAACGTATCCGCCTGCTCTATCGTGAATGTGCGATAGCTATTTAAGATTGGCTCCCAGCTTGCATCGACTGCATCCGTGCCGCCGCCATTGTTTGCTCCAGCATTCACCGTTTCATTATTCTCTTCTCCGTTCGCTCCGCAGCCAGCCATGACTAGCGAGCATGCACATAGAAAAGCAACTAACTTCATCTTCATTATAATAATCTCCTCTGATTCAAACGAATAAATTACTTTAGCACTAAGCCAAAGTATAATCGCGGTTGATAATCATTGTCAATTGATGATTTGTGAACTTCCGTCATTTATACGCGCATCTTCCATTTACCGATCGAAGTTGGTAAACGACGCGCCCAAACTGAAGCGGTACTATAGGAAGTTGGTACTATCGGGTAGAGGAATATGTTGGGATAATACAGATATCGAAGCAAGCAAGTTTGAACGAATAAGCAATTATCCGGGAGGCTAACCAAATGGAAACTTATCAAATGAACGCTAACAGTAACGTAAACACAAATGCAACCGCAAACGGCAATCATATCCGCAAGCCGGCTAACAACTTCTACCGCCGCCGCAATACGCCGACTTACACATTCATGGCATGGGGCGCATTCCTTATCGCCTGCGGCTTCGAATTCATCGGCATCTACACGCTTAATCAGACCCTATCCGTGCAAGGCTATTACGCCGTAACCGGCGTCCTGCTCATCATAACTTCGTTCCTGCTCCAGAAGGTTGCCCGCGACAATGACGAGGATAAATTTCTGAAGGAGCAAAATCCATACCACAGAAACAGAAATACGGCGGCATTCTCGTTCCTGGCATGGGCCGGCTTCATTATCGCCATTCTTGCTCAATATATCGGCATATTCAACTTGGAAGAACCGCTCTATGTGAAAGGCTACTACGCAATTGCCGGCGCATTCCTAATCGTTGCCTGCCTCGTGCTTCAGAAGACGATCAGAGACAACGAAGAAGACAAAGCTCATCTGAACACAATAGACGAATACCAGGCTTAACATAAAAAGCGGCGCTGTCCGCCAGGGTTGCATTCACCTTGGGAGGGCAGCGCCGCTTTTTTATACCATTACGAAGCTTTGTTTTTGTTGTAAATGTCGAAGGCTACCGCAGCCAGCAATACAAGACCTTTGATCCCTTGCTGCCAGTCGATGCCGAGACCTACGAGCGACATGCCGTTATTCATTACGCCCATGACGAGACCCCCGATAATCGCGCCGATAACCGTTCCGATACCGCCCGTCGCCGAAGCGCCGCCGATGAATACCGCCGCAATCGCATCAAGCTCAAAGTTAACGCCGGCCTTCGGCGTTGCCGCGTTCAGACGAGCAGCGAACAATAGACCCGATAGCGCAGCAAGCACGCCCATGTTGACGAATACCCAGAACGTCATCCGTTTCGTCTTGACGCCGGACAGCTTAGCTGCCTTCTCATTGCCGCCAAGGGCGTAGATGTGACGTCCCATAACCGTCTTGTTCATCACGAAGGTGTACACCACAACGAGTATGAACAAAATAATCAAGATGTTCGGAATGCCTTCATAAGCAGCCAAAACATAAGTAAATACATTGATAATCGCTACGATAGCAACTAGTTTAAGCACGAATAATGGAGCAGACACAACGTCGAACTGGTAACGCTGCTGCGTTAACCGATTACGCCATTCTGTGAAGATAAGAATGATTGATAACGCAAGACCGATAACGATCGTAAGCGCATGAATATCGCCGCCGCCAAGCCAGTCAGGAATGAAGCCGGAGCTGATCCGTTGGAAACCGCTGGGGAACGGCGAGATCGATTGGCCGCCCAGCACAACCATTGTAAGGCCTCGAAACAATAACATGCCGGCGAGCGTTACAATGAATGACGGTATTCGGACATAGGCGACCCAGAACCCTTGCCATGCGCCGACAAGACCGCCGATCAAGAGCGATACGATAATCGCTACCGGATACGGCATATGCATATCAACCATTAATATGGCAGATATAGCACCTACGAAAGCGGCGACTGAACCAACCGATAGGTCGATATGCCCGGTAATGATGACGAGCAGCATGCCGATCGCGAGCACGAGAATATAGCTATTTTGCAGGATCAGATTCGTAATGTTAAGCGGCTTCAGTAAAATGCCGTCGGTCAGTATTTGGAACAGGACCATGATAAGAACTAAGGCAACGATCATGCCGTATTGGCGAATATTGCTTTTGAACAGCTTGCTTAATGATTCCATCTTCAGTTACCCCCTGCTCTTCGTCATGAATTTCATCAGCTTCTCTTGCGAAGCTTCCTCGCGGGTTACTTCGCCTGTAAATCTTCCTTCATTCATGACATAGATGCGATCGCACATGCCAAGCAGCTCAGGAAGCTCCGATGAAATAATGAGCACGCCTTTGCCTTCCAAGGCAAGCTGATTAATGATCGTATAAATTTCATATTTGGCGCCTACGTCAATGCCGCGCGTCGGCTCATCGAGAATGAGCACCTCCGGCTCCGAGAAGATCCACTTGCTCAGGACGACCTTCTGTTGATTGCCGCCGCTTAAGTTGCCCGTCTTCTGCAAAATGCTTGGCGTCTTTATATTTAACTTCGCGCGGAATCGCTCCGCCTCGATGATTTCCTGATTGGCGTTAACGACCGTGTTCCGCGATATTTTGCTCAAGCCGGTTAACGTAATGTTGCGCTTAATATCGTCCATTAGAATCAAACCGTAATGCTTGCGGTCTTCCGTAACATAAGCCAGGCCATGGTCTATCGCTTGATTAATCGTGTTCAACTGCACTTGCTTGCCGTTCAGCATCGTCTTGCCGCTAATGCGTTTACCGTATGACTTGCCGAAGAGGCTCATCGCCAGCTCCGTTCTTCCTGCACCCATCAGTCCGGCAATGCCGACAATCTCACCCTTGCGAATGTACATGTTCACATCGTCAATGACCTTGCGGTCTTGCTGCGTCTCGTGATAAACGTTCCAGTTCTTCACTTCCAGAATCGTGTCGCCGATCTTCGGCTCGCGAACCGGATAACGCTGCGTCAGATCACGTCCGACCATCCCTTTAATAATCCGATCTTCATTGATGCTGTCCTTCACCATATCAAGCGTTTCAATCGTCTTGCCGTCACGCAGAATCGTAATCGAATCGGCAACCTTCGTAATTTCGTTCAGCTTATGAGAGATCATAATCGACGAGATTCCTTGCTTCTTGAAAGCGAGCAGCAGATTGAGCAAATTCTCGCTGTCCTCCTCATTAAGCGCGGCAGTCGGCTCGTCCAGAATAAGCAGCTTCACTTTCTTAGAGAGCGCTTTGGCGATTTCCACAAGCTGTTGCTTCCCTACACCGATGGAGGAGATGAGCGTATTGGGCGATTCATTCAGACCGACGGTCTTCAGAAGCTCCTTCGTCTTGACGATCGTTTCATTCCAATTAATGACGCCGCGTTTCGTCTGCTCATTACCGAGGAAGATATTCTCCGAGATCGACAGCTGCGGGATAAGAGCCAGCTCCTGATGGATGATGACAATGCCGAGCTGCTCGCTCTGCGTTATATCTTTGAACTCGCAGACGTTGCCTTTGTACAAAATATCGCCCGTATACGAGCCGTGCGGATATACGCCGCTCAGCACCTTCATCAGCGTCGACTTGCCCGCTCCGTTCTCGCCCATAAGCGCGTGAATCTCGCCTTCCTTGACTTGCAGATTCACATCCTCGAGCGCTTTGACGCCTGGGAACGTTTTTGTAATGCCTCTCATTTCGAGAATGTTGTTAGTCGCCATCTTAGGATCACGCCCTTACTGTTATTGAAAATGATTTAGTGACAACCCCGCAGGGCCGCCACTAAATCAGGAGAGTTACGCTGCCGGCATTTACTTCAGTTGATCTTCGGTGTAGTAGCCTGTGTCGACAACCGCTTCTTTGTAGTTGGATTTATCCACCGATACCGGCTCTAGCAGGTACGAAGGAACAACCTTCACGCCATTGTCATACGTTTCTGTGTCATTTACTTTCACTTCCGTACCTTTGAGCACGCTGTCTACCATCGATACGGCGATCTTCGCCAGTTCGCGAGTATCCTTGAATACCGTTTGCGTTTGTTCGCCGGCAATGATCGATTTGACCGAAGCAAGCTCAGCGTCTTGTCCGGTTACAACAGGAAGCGGATTGCTTGCCGTGCCGTAGCCTACGCCTTTCAGGGAGGACAGAATGCCGATGCTGATGCCGTCGTACGGCGACAATACAGCGTCTACACGCTCGGAAGCATAGTTCGCGCTAAGGAGATTATCCATGCGGGATTGAGCGAGTGAGCCATCCCATCTTAGTGTTGCAACTTGTTCCATTGTCGTTTGCTTACTGCGTACAACAAGCTTGCCGCTGTCGATGTAAGGCTGCAGGACGGACATTGCGCCGTCGTAGAAGAAGTAAGCGTTGTTGTCGTCCGGCGATCCGGCGAACAGCTCGATGTTGAAAGGACCTTTGCCGTCTTTGAGGCCAAGCGCTTGCTCGATGTACGACGCTTGTTGAACGCCAACCTTGAAGTTATCGAATGTTGCGTAATAAGCTACATGTTCCGTCTTCTTAATCAAGCGGTCATAAGCGATAACTTTAATGCCTTCTTTGTCTGCTTTCGCAAGAACGTCTGACAGCGATTCGCCGTCGATTGCTGCAATAACGAGAATGCCTACGCCTTTCGTAATCATGTTCTCGATCTGCGATACTTGATTCTCGATAACGTCTTCCGCATATTGAAGATCTGTTTTGTAACCGAGTGCCTCGAATTCCTTCACCATATTCGCGCCGTCGCCAACCCAACGCTCGGACGACTTGGTAGGCATTGAAATGCCGACATAGCCGCTATCCCCGCTGCCCCCGTTGCTTCCGTTATTCGTGCCTCCGCATGCGGCAAGTACGAATACGAGCGCTGCTACGACTAATAAAGTTAACCCTTTTTTCATTGTGACAATCCCCTCTCACCTCTACTAAGATTGCTGGTGCACAATCAATATACAACCGAGTGGAAAGGATCGTCTTTGCAATAAAACAACCTTTTTTATAAAAAATAAACCTGAACCCCAGATTTCCAGGTACTACAAAATGTTAGTACTTCCTTCCGTTTGCGAACTTTCTTATGATTGGAGGGAATCCATTTCGGGGCGGTGCTTGCGCATGATCAAAAAAATATCGGCCTATCTTTCGTTTCTGCTTTTGATAGGGACGGGATTGCTGACAATGTACAGCTTCGTATTCCCTTTCGAGGCCGGATATCCTACGCAGGGGCTTTGGTTTGCCTCCATTCTGCTCGGAGGGCCGGTAGGTTTTTTTGTCGGTATAGCGGGGTTAGGGGCTCGTTTTCCTAAGGAAGGACGCTGGCGCCACGGCAAAACGATCGCTTGGACGGCCGTCATCGGCAACGGCGGCTTGCTCATGTTCCTGTTCCTGTACATGACGTTCGGGTATGTACTGTGGGGCGTTTAGTACTATGAGCCCAAAAAAAAGAAGCTGTCCCTGCGTCAACTCTTGGAATCTTCGTTGGGGATAGCTCCTTATTTTATTAGGTTTCGTCGTCTTGGAAGGCCGCGCCCTTACGGTATTGGTTCGGCGAGACGCCGACCGCTTTCTTGAACGCGGTGCTGAAATAATGCTGAGTGTCGTATCCGACTTTTTCGGAGATCTCATTGATCGGCATATCCGTTGCATTCAGCAGCTGCATCGCCTTCGCGATTCGCGTCTGCGTCACGAGACTCACGAACGAGGAGCCAAGCTCCTGCTTAATAATGCGGCTTAAGTATACGGGGGATACTTGCATGAGCTGCGCGAATGCTTCTAAGCTCATATCCGCCTCCATGTACGATTCCCGAATATAATCCTTCGCCTTGCGAACGAGCGGAGACATCTGAGCTTCCTTGAAAATACTCGATTTGCACTGGCGATACACAACCGGAATCGATAAGAGACCATTGTTGATCGGCTGCGCGTGGACATGGATCGATATTTTCAAGTATGCTTGCACGGCATGCTGCATATCGGATATCAACGTTTCAGGGACTGCGCCCCAGACAATAGCGGCAATCAAGCCGGAATGATCACGGAATATCGTCTTCTCATAGCTTGCCAGCATCTCCCCGATGATATTCTCGATAGCGAACATGAAAAGCTGGCGGTCATTTTCCTTGCGAAGCTGAACGCTTGTGACGACCTCCGGCCATCTGATGACGCAGAGCATATCGGGAGAGGCCGCGGGCAATTGGAGAAATTCCAGTTGCTCCCGCAGCTCAGCCTCGGTCATCGTCCCCTCGATCCATTCCAAGCAGAAGCGCTCGCGCATGAGCGGAAAGTTTTTGGCAATTTGCTTCGATGCCTGCTGCAGATGGACCTCCTGCTTCTGCGTCGCCTCCAGCTCATGACGAATTCGGCCCAGCACCTGACGCAGCTGCTCCGAATTAGCGGGCTTGAGGATGTAATCATCCACGCTAAGCCTTATAGCTTCCTGCGCATAAGCGAACTCGTCATGCCCGGTAATAATAATGATGCGGCATTGCGGAAGCTTCTGCCTCAGCTCCTTCATCAGCTCGATGCCATTCATGATCGGCATGTTGAGGTCAACGAGCGCGATCTGAATATTCAGCGCCAGCGCCAGCTCGAGCGCTTCTTCTCCATCCTCCGCTTCGGCGCAAACGCGCATGCCAATCGATTCCCAATCCACGGAATCGCGTACTCCCTCGCGAATGATTGGTTCGTCATCCGCAATTAATACTCGCAACAAATGATCCATTCCCGTCCCCTGCCTAACCCGTAATATCCTTCAAGATCGGATGTACGATCGTCACCGTCGTTCCGACACCCTCTTCGCTGTCGATGACCAAGCCGTATCGCTCGCCGAACGTCAGCCTTATTCTAGCCTGCACATTCTGAATGCCGTAGCCTTGCCCTTGCGGCTCCTTCCCTTCACGCATCTGCATCACTCCTGAAGCCGTTGCTGAAGCCGTATCAAGGCCGTCAACCTCCGAGATGACCGATCCTTCCAGTGCTTGCCGGAGGCTGGCAAGCTTTGCCGGCGTCATACCCTTGCCATCGTCGGTGATGCTTAGCAGCAGCGCACCGTCATCTGCCTTCGCCGTTATTGCAATATGACCCGGTCCCCGGCGCTCCTTGATGCCATGGTAGATCGCATTTTCCACTATGGGCTGTAGAAGCAGCTTAAGCACGTATAGAGGCTGAACGTCATCCTCCACTTCAAGCGTATAGTTCAGCTTATCCTTGTACCTCGTCTTCTGTATCGTTAAGTAGCTTTGGATATGCTCAAACTCGTCCGCTAACGGAATAATATCATTGCCTTTGCTAAGTCCGATACGGAATAGACGCGACAGCGATTGAACGACCTCAGCTACGTCCTCCGCCCCTTTCTTGCGTGCCATCCAATGAATCGTATCCAGCGTATTGTACAGGAAATGAGGCTTAATATGAGCTTGCAGGCTCCTCAGCTCCGCCTCGCGCTTCTGCTTCCCCTGCAGCTCCGTTAACAGCAGCAGCCGATTCACCTGGGCCAGCATCGTATTGAAGCTTCTGCCGAGCTGGCCAACTTCGTCCTCCCGCTCGCCCCAATAACGAATCGTCATATCGCCGGATTCCGCTTTTTGCATGAACGACATTAATTGATTGATCGGTCTGGACATCGAATAAGCGAGATAGATGGCAGCCGCAATGCTCAGAAGCGATAGGAAGAATACGAAGCTGATGACATAGAAGCGTATCTCCTGCACCTCAAGCGCCGATTCCTTCGTGGAGAAGACACCTACCGTCGTCCAGTCCGTGAAGGTGGACTTTCGATAGATGAACTGCAGCTCCTCCCCCTGCACCGTCTTCGCGAAAGAGCCGACATTCCCCTCCAGCGCCCATTCCTTCGGAATATCGCGAATGATCGGTTTCGTCGGGGAATAGATATGGCTGCCATCCTTATCGATAACGAGCAGGTATCCCGTCTTCCCTAACCGCACGTCCTTGACGGCTTCCGCGATCACTCGCAGTTTAAGATCAATAAGCACGACGCCCTCTACTTGCTGCGTATCGGGATTCAGTATCGCCCGTGCCACCGATATGACTTCATCCTCCGTGTAGCTCGCATGGCTTGTAATGTTGCGTCCGCTCGGTTTCCCGACAATCTTAAATATTCCTTTATCCGTCGCGGCAGCTTTGTACCAGCTTTCTTCCGTTAGCGGTTTATCGCTTCGCGCGTACAGCTCGTTGCTTATGTATTCGCCCTTGGCGTTCACGACCATAATGCCCGCAATTTCGGAATAAAGCGTTGTATACCCTTGCAGAAATTTACGCATCGCGTATTCATCAGCAGCCTGCTGCTCCTTTGAAGGGAAGTGGTTAGCGTCTGCTTCTCCCCCATCGCCGTCGCCGCTAGACTCCAAAAACCGCTTAACCCCGGGATCAAACGCAATCAGATAGGTCATATTTTGCATATTGCTGACGTAGAACTCGAGCGACCGATTCACTTTGCCGATAAGCTGAATCGTATTCTCGTTCACCTGTCTGCCGATGATCCGCTCTACCGTATAGTCGATCAGCAATCCAAGGCCGATAGAGGGCAATATGCTGATGAGCAGGAACATAATGATCAGCTTGTAACGGATCGGCAAGTTATTCATTTGAAAAAATTTCAGCTGCTTTATCGCCATCCACTCATTTCCACAGACGCGGTCCGTTATTTCGCATAGAAGCTGTCCACATTTTCCTTCGTCACGACCGTAATGCCCGTATCCACATATTTAGGCAGCGGCATGCCTCCAGGTACGTCCGTTGCGCTCTGCTCCGTCATGTTATGGTGCAGATGGAACAGGAATTGCATCGACCAATAGCCCATATTCCATGTGCCCTGCGCCATCGTAGCTGCTATCGTTCCGTTGCGCACCATATCAAGCGTTCCTTTATCGGTATCAAAGCTAATAATCTTCACCTTGCGATCGGCTCCGAACAGCTTGCCTACGCCTACGCCGCCGTTAGCCTCCGTGATGAATACCCCTTTCAAGTCGGGATGGTCTTTGTACATCTCCTCCGCCATTGCACCAGAAATAAGCTGATCGCCCTTGCCGTCCTTGATCGCAATGACCTCCATCTCCGGGTATTCCTTATTAATCGTCTCTTGGAAGCCAATCGTCCGTTCCTGATGGTTCAGCTGCTTAGGAAGCGTAATGATACCAACCTTACCTTTGCCTCCGATAAGCTCAGCCATCTTGTTCGCGGCGGTAACACCCGCGTTGTAGTTGTCTGTCGCGAGGAAGGAATACGCATTGCTGAGCTCAGCCCCCGAATCGAACAGAACAATCGGAATGCCTGCCTCTACGGCTTTATTAATCGAATCGGTCAGCGCCTCGGCATTCATAGAGGTCAACGCGATCCCGGCCGGCTTCTTCGCAATGACCTGTTCCAACACTGTTATCTGCTCATTGACGTCATATTGCGTAGCCCCTCTGTATTCCACCGATACATTCAGCGCCTCCGCTGCATCCTCGAACCCTTTGATTGCCGTCTTCCAGTATTCGATACCGGAGAGGAATGTCACCATGACATATTTCTCGTCTATCGAGCCGCGAAGTCCTTCATCCATCTCGTCCCACGGATTGGCAGCGGTATTGCGAAATCCGTTGTTCTGGCTATAGAACATGAACAACATGAATGTAATAATGAGAAGTCCGTATATGACGAGAATTTTTTTCACCGTCGCAGCTCCATTCTGGGGTCGTAATGGTCTTAGATCTGTTACCTATTATCTTGCAAGTTACCGCCGTTTGCCATACTTGCCTTTGCCCATATTTGTGGCTGAGTGTTCACTGTTTGCCCCGTTGCGATTGCCTGCTGCATCATTAGCGCCAAGTAATGATCTTGTGAAGCTTCAGCCAAGCTATAAAAGGACGGGCGCTCATCAAGGGCATATTCGCCCATATGGAGCAAGGATGTGGCAATAGCGATCTCATCATC
Source organism: Paenibacillus sp. YIM B09110 (assembly GCF_037167145.1). Taxonomy (NCBI): domain Bacteria; kingdom Bacillati; phylum Bacillota; class Bacilli; order Caryophanales; family Paenibacillaceae; genus Paenibacillus; species Paenibacillus sp. YIM B09110. The sequence continues at coordinate 159,703 of NZ_JBANSP010000008.1, forward strand.
GGTTAGTCTAGCTGGCGCGAACGGATTGCGATAAAGCCACTCTTCCCCGTTCGTGATGCCGCGATGAAAGTAACCTTCTAGATTGCCGTTATGCCCCGTATCTATCCGGCGAAGCTCCGAGTAGACTGGCGTCGCATAATCAACCATATAAGCCGCTTCTGCGCCAACAATCTCGCCATGACTGCCGCGAACGAGAATGCGGTCACGACGAACCCATGAGAAATATTGCTCTCTCGTAAAATCATACACCCCAAGCTTGTCTCCAAAACGAAGTGTCGCAATGGTCTGTTCCGACGAGATGATCTCGCCGTCTGTAGGGTCGCCTTCTCTGCCTCCGCTTCTTATCATCGGAGATGCGAAGCTCTCGCCTCGGATAATCGCTTGCTCGAAGCTAACTCCGAGCAATTTTCTGATCAAGCTGATTCCATGATAATCATGGGCTGCCGATACTTGCACATGATTGACCTCGCCAAGCTTTCCCGAGCGGGCAAGCTTAATTCTTGCGGCGTGCATCGGCTGGTATAGATACTGCTCAGCTACTTGAACCTTAGCCAATTGCGGTATGGACTCGAATAGAGCCGTGAGCGATTGCAGATCGGAAGCGGGTGGCGTCTCCGCCAGCACCGGAATATGTTCAGCTGCAAGTTCCAGGGTAATGGCTGGCGCAGCCGTTCGGGGAACGGATACGACTGCAAACTGGATATGCGGTTTCGCCAGTGCTGCGAATTGCTGGACCGTGCTTACCGTACGTACGCCCCATTTTTGCTCCATAGCCAGCGCCTTGTCCTTGTCTCTAACGAGCATGGTATGTACACGGAACTGCTGTGGAAGCGCCTGTGCAATTCGTAAATAAAATTCGGCTCTCCAGCCAGCACCGACAATTCCGAACGTAATCAAAGACATATTTATTCCTCCCACTAAAAAGTAATCGTCGCTCAAAATGAATTTAGTTCCATTCCATTCGATTTTGATCTTATTTACTGTTACGGACCCCATAGACCTTATTAGCTTAATATTGGCCACTAAGATCGCTTTACGGACTCGAGAGACTCTATAAGCATGTTTTTGGCATTTTGAACACACCGTTAAGGTAGTTAGATTCACCTCGGTCCGTTTAATCTGTAACCGATGTAGTTTTAGCTCATTAGCGTCACCTGAGTCCGTAACCGAACTTCTACAGCTTTCTTACTTTGCAGTTAATTAAGGTGGGCTAACAGAAAAAAAAGACCTCATGGACAGAGGTCTTCGTCATGCGGTTCTAAAGGTTGCGGCAGCCTGCCGTTGCTGGCAGCCTGTATAGTTATGCAGCTTGCCGTGATATACGAGTTCCAGTAATGGCGTATTGACCAAGTCGCCCGGGGTAACGAGCAGCGGCGATTTATTGACCAGATTCACGCCGCCTTGCTCGAAGACGGAAGCTACGAATTGGGAACAGAAGTACGCATATTCCCTCTTCATCTCAATATTGAACATGACCCCGAACATTCCAAGCAGATTGTACTTGTACTGATCCCGGTTCTGCTCCATGACGCTGATCTGCGTGCGAATACTTTGATAGGCGTGCTGGCTAATCGTACATTTATATAATGCGCAGGTCGTCTGTTCGAAGAAATCGCCCCGCACATCCTCTTTCACGAATCCGGCAAAAAAAGGATTGTTGGGATTTTTTCTACCGAAGCTATATACCTCGTTCAAGTTGCTGTCAAATGCTAGGGAGGCATGATTCAAAGGATCCCTCGTAAATAGCTTGATGGTCTTCGTAAATAACGTGCCTGTATCCGTCAATAGTACGTAAATTTCATAATCTCTATTCATGCCGTACAACCTCCACATTAAAGAACTCTTATCCTGGTATTAACTTTAATGCAGGAGCAACAAATCCTAAACCTGCTCAGGTAATAGAAGCACCCTCGACCTTAGTCCAGTTTTGTCAGTGTCATTCGATAACATCGGCGGACTTGATTTGGCAAACGTTTCAATTGGAAAGCCTGTCTCTATTTTACTGGAAAAACCCTATTTCCTCAACTGGCAGTTCGCCTATTTCCATACTCTCTTTTTCATGTAGAATACTGTCGCATATTGGCAAATATTGATATAGTAGAAAAGATTCAGAATACCCTTGTTTCATACATATGCGTATATTAAGTTTTTATTAGCTTCGGACTGATGAAAGTTGCGAATCGGAGGGCGTAGAGATGGATTGGTACGAAAATTATAAGGAAAGACTCACTTATGTCTATGATGCTGCTGAACGGACAATTGCTGGTTTCCCAGCGCCTTTGGACCAGGTTGGACTTGCCTATGCGGACAAATTCCACCCTGTTAAGCATGACAAGGGACAAAACTTCATTTGTATGCTATTGCCTTATTGGATGAAGGATGTAGCTGGCATTACGGATGAGCAATGCGATAAGCTGGCTCTGACGAATGTTTATTTGATGCTCTACTACTTTATACAAGATGACGTGATGGATGACGGTCCCGCCTCCGATGTGAAGGAGAAGCTTGCGTTAGGCAATCTTCTTTACTCAGAAATGCTCTCCATATCAAGGACACTTTTTCCATCACATTCGCCATATTGGGACTACTACGCTAAGTATAAGACAATATGGGCCAGCAGCGTAGTTAACGAAACATCTAACAACTACTTTCTTGCGGATCCGATTCAAATTGCCCACAAAGCAGGTCCAGTCAAAATAGCAAGTTCAGGAGCTCTTCTTCTAGGCAGCAAAGAGGACCTTATTCCAACAATTGAAGAAGCTGTCGACATCGCTCTTATGACCTTACAGATGGCCGACGACTGGGTAGATTGGAAGGAAGATATGCTAGAATCCAGCTACAATAGCCTTATAGCCATGATAGAGACTAGTCTGCAGCCAGATGTCCCCCTAACTGAAGATATCGTTAGTACTTACATATACGTGCGCTGCTGTATGAATGAATACGTCAAAGTTGCACGCAATCAACACATGCACTTACTTTCACTAAATTCACAACTTCCTGAATTGGAAAATTACAACCAATATATACTAGATCATTTGACCCAAACCGCTGAATCAATAGAATCGAATCGCGAACGGATGAAAAAAGGCGGTTTGAACTACTTTTTCGAAAAACAAGGACGATAATATCAAAAATTAGAGGAGATAAAGGCTATTTTTGTCGAAAAATACAATTGTTGATATAGATTTTGTCGACCCGTCATGATAGACTGATTATGGTAATCTTATACATATTCGGAAGGGTGATCAGTATGTCCGCAGATAAGTCCTTGCAAGATCAAATTATTCAAAAAGCTTGGGAAGACGCAGAGTTTAAAAAGAAACTTCTAGCAGATCCGAAAGCAGCGGTAAAAGAAGCCTTCGGAACAGAAATTCCTGACTCGCTCGAAGTCGAGGTGTTGGAAGAAACTGATTCTAAAAAGTACTTCATCCTTCCACAAAGCCCGAAAAGTGTTACTTCTTCTGACAACCTTGGCTTTCCCGCTTGGTACTAATAAGTAAAAAAAGCCGAACGCTTATGCATTCGGCTTTATTTATTTGTGATAGGCAGATGAATAACAGCTTCTGTTCCTAATCCCTTCGTACTAATGTACTCCACTCTGCCCTCCATAAGCTCAATAATTCTGAATGTTACCATTAACCCAAGTCCCGTTCCCTTCGTTTTCTTGGAGTAATACGGTTCCCCAAGTCTCTTCAGATCGGCTTCACTTATCCCCTCTCCATTGTCTTTAACTCTAATAATGACCTCATTTGAATTCTCAGACTTATGCGCAGATATCTCAATCAAACCATCTTCTCCTAGCGCTTCAATACTGTTTTTTATTATATTAATAAGAGCTTGTTTAAACTTCGAAGAGTTTCCTTTCACAAACATGTCAGCGGAGAGATTTGTCCTAATAATCCCACCTTGCATGGTTGCTAAAGGAACTAATATCCCCTCAATTTGTTGTAACTCATTGGCTAAATTTAACACATTAGTGTTCTCTAACTGTGGTTTTGCGAAAGTTAAAAAGTCAGTTATTATTTCTGATGCTCTATCAAGTTCATCAATCGCAAGTTGCATATAACCTTTATCTTTATCATCTTTTGATTTGCCACCTAATATTTGCAAAAACCCCCTAGTAACTTGCAATGGGTTTCGAACTTCGTGAGCCACCGAAGCAGCCAATTGACTTATCATTTCCATCTTTTCTGAACGTTGCAACTCATTGTTAAATACTTCTAACTGCTTAGAATACTTTACCACTTGCTCGTAATTCATCATAATTTTCCTTACTAAAATAACAATTAATGAAGCAATAAAACAAAGAATACCCCACTTCCAAAAAAATAAAAAGTAACCTCCGACGGATAAATACCATATGACTTCTATAGACGCAATGAAAGTAAAGATGGAAGCGCCAACTGTTAATATAATTGCATCCTTATTTCTTTGTTTACAGTAATAAATAACTAAAATAATAAGCAATAATGAACTAATGATAATAAACCCACCGAATATCACAAACCCGACCATCAAGTACCAATTACGAATATCTGACGATATAAATCCTGAGAAAAAGAATGTAAGATTTATAATCGCCAAGATTACATGGATTTTTTTGAAGATAGCAATAATGTTGTACGGACCTTTCCCAAAAACTCGTTCAAAAAAGAAAAATAAAGATGGCATTAGAAACGTGGAAGCAACGTCAAACAAGTAGTAACATACTTCCCCAAACAAACCTGTTCCTGAATGTACCAATGGGGAATACGTTAAAATCATTAATCCAACAGATAGAATTACTGTGCTTAATGAGTTCCAACCTATTGCATGCGCTCTAGTGATAAAAAAAGCACTTAAAAACATAGCAAGAGAAACAAAAATAAGAGAAGCCCCTAATATTACATCTAGTAATCCTTGTTTCATATAATATTGAGTCAATTTTTGATATTCTGCCATTCGAATATGATCTTGTAAACCGATCCATTCTGCACCCGTCTGAAATTTTATATATACTACCTTATTCTCTTCATTAGAGTTAAGAGGGAGTAATATCTCGTTTTTATTATAAGCATACTCTCTTTTTGTATTGTAAATAAGCGTCTTATCAATGTATACATTGATACTTCTAGCTCCAATTTTATTCATTAACAACGCGGGTCTAATAAAATTATTTTCCGGCAAACCAAATTTTAACCATGCGGTCTTGATTCCTTCGGGTAAATCAGGTAAATCATCCCCATAGGCAACAGGAAACCACCCCTCCGCCTGATCTTGGGACATAACGTCTTCGATCGTAGCGTCGGGGTTGGTTTCCCATTTCATTTCCCATTCGTTGATGTAGATGGTGTCGTTGTCTTCTGAGTTGGCTTGCGCATGGGTCGGTTGAACTAGAATGGATGAGAAAATTACGAACACGAATGCGATAAATACAGTATATTTGAGCAAACCCTTCATACATACACCTCAGAAAGTCGATAATAGATTGCTACTTCTCTACTAGAGTTCGACAATCTTCGGCAATGACCTTCTAGCAATTCCTTATTTTATGAAAAATATTTAATTATAGCTCCACGTATTTGTCATGATGAATGAAGTAAAGTCCCGCTTCTTTGGCCGTAAAGCCGAAGGTTTCCGTCCATTCGGTCTCATAGCCCTTCACTTGGTTTCGATAAAATTCGACAAATTGCCTCTCATTCTCTAAAGCGAACTGGTCTGTCTTAAAATCCACAATAACCCAGCCATCAAGTTCCTCGAAGACAAGATCAATCACTCCACGGATCAGCCTCTCCCGGCCGTCTTGCTCCCGCTTAATCATAAATGAATATTCGAAGTGCCTTTGAATAGCTCGCTCACTGCGTTTCCACAGGTCACTGGCGATTACTCTTTCTATAGCTGCCATTGCACGTCCGCGCCATTCCAGCTTAAGCCCCTCCTGCTCGGCTACCAGCTCGCAGTAATCCGGCAGTAGCTCAGCCTGGAGTCCTTCACCTAGCGCTTGTAAGCAGCGGTGAACCGTGCTGCCAAATGCCACGCCCCCGCCATCTGTAGGCCTAGGCAGAGAACCTGCGCCTTCTCCTTTGGCAAGTGAAGTAACACTCGTCACTTCATAGGTCGCCTCTGATGCGGCAGCAGCATAAGCTTGCCACTTAGCGGCAGCTCCCAATACATCTTCATCAGGAATGGATATAAGGGAAGGCGCTGTAACAGGCTTGAAAGGTTCATCTTCCAGCTCTTGCTGGCCGCTAAGCGAACTGCCAAGTAAACTCCATGGATCGATGGCAGGACGTACAGGATAGCGACTTATAATAAGCAACTGCTTCGCCCTCGTCGCCGCTACATACAATAGGCGGTCAGTCTCGGCATGCATGAAAGTTCGCTCACGCTCGGAAAGACGTTCCCAATCTACCGGTTCACCGATTACTTCCATATGATTGCTGTCCTTCGGACGAGATATCGTGAAGTAGCCTTGCGGAGGCTCAGACAGCCGATCAATATGCTCCTTCGCGTCGTGGCTATTGTCCCCGCAAGGCGATGCGAGAAAGACGACCGGAGCTTCAAGTCCCTTCGCACGGTGTACATTCATAATCCGAACTGCTTCTCCGCTGCCCGCGAATAAGCTCGTTCCTTCCATTCCGCGCGATGCCGTTAACCTCTGCAGGTAGCTTGTCAGTGAACTCCAATCCGATGCTGTCTCCGAATCAGCCCTTACCGTCTCAAGCAGTTTAAGAAGTGTGCCGCTTCGCAGTGCCCCTGTCTGACCTATTGCAGATAGCGGCAACAATCCTAGATCATGAACAATATGGGTCAATGCTGCTAACGCAGGCAGATCGCGAACAACAGCAGTGTATTCTCGCAGCTTAAGCAAAGCAGCTAGAACCGGCTTTGCATCATCACTCAACTGATCTTCCACAGCCTTCGTATAGATCGAGATCGAGCCCGCTTCCTTGCGAAAATGGTACAAGCTATTGTCACTCACTCCATACAACATGCCTCTCAAGACAGCTAGCAGCGGAATGCGGTTCGAGCTATCGCCGAGTGCTTGCACAAGCTGATATAGCATATAGATTTCTTCATAGAGAACTTCGCTGCCCGAAGTATAGGCGGCCACTCCGTATTGCTCTAGCTTCGCTGCGTATAGATTAATAAACTGCTTATGCTTCAATAGAATCATGAAGTCGCCTGGAACCGCAGGCCGCAGCAACGGTTTTCCATTGCTATCCTTCTCTTGAATGGCAAGCTCTCCATTACAAGCTCTTGCAATATATCTAGCAATACGGTCAGCGTTCTCTTCCGCTATTACCGCTTTGCGGTCATAATCAACCTTCGGAATCGTAATTGTGTATACGCCATGAGCCGCCCCTTTGCCCTTAGGATTAGGCTGCTGCGTTAGCATAGGAGCAAAGGCAGCCTGGCTATCGGAAGGCTGCTGGACCTTGGCGAACTTGCTCTCGAACGCATAGTTCACATAGTTACCAATACTTTGTACGGAGCGGAAGTTGCGCGTTAGCTGCAGCACCTCTCCGCTCAAGGCTACTCTTTCCTTCACGAAGTTGTAGGTCGATATATCTGCTCTCCGGAACCGATAGATTGACTGCTTCGGATCGCCGACAATGAATAAGGAGCCGGGACGGGGCAACTGACGTCTCCAATCCGACTCCTTCGGATCTCTTCCTGTTAGTAGAAGCATCATCTCCGCTTGAATAGGATCGGTATCTTGGAATTCGTCCACGAACAACCGTGTATATCTCGCCGCAAAGTATGCCCGTACCTCGTCATGCTCACGTAATAAGGCAGAAGTCTGCATCAGCAAGTCCTGAAAGTTCAGCTTTCCTTCGGCTGCGCGTCTCTCCCTGCAATACTTTACGGCTGGTTGAACGAAGGAGATGAGCTTCGGATGCATATACGATCTCCAGCGGCCAAGAAATGGCCACAACACTTTGATCTGCCAATCATGGAACTGCCCCAGCAGCATCTTAGCCGTATCCTTGTCATGCCACTTTTTCTGCGTAATCTTGAGCTCCTTATCGAACTGCTTCGCGAGCGTTAATACGTTCATTTCTTGATCCATTGAGCTGAGCAACCGCAGCTTGCCCGCTTGTTGGATCAGCTTCTGCAGCTCATCATAACCGCCGACCGGTGCGTTAGAAGGGATATATGGGTATGCCTCATCCAGCAGAGGGAATAAAGAGAGACGAATCAGATCAAAGTCCGGTCGAAGTACAGGCTGAACATGAATGTGGATATCCTCGTATTGAGACACGCGATGATAAGCAGCACGCAGATCCTCTACATGAACTAAGTGTTCTGCGAGCTCGTCGATTAACCGCTCTTTCCCTTGCTCCCGCAGCATAACCAAATAATCGTCCCAGCAGTTGTCTCTGAACTGTTGGTCCTCCTCCTGCTCCATCTCGCGGAAGGCGGGATCAAGCTTAGCTTCAATCGGCCGCTCCCTGAGCAGCTTCCCGCAAAAGGCGTGAATCGTACCGATGAAGCCTTCATGAAGTTGAACCATTGCCTGCTCCAGCCGTTGCTTCTCCACTTCATCCTCGCTTGTTCGCAGCTCCTGCTCCAGTTTCATTCGGAAGCGGCTGGCTAGCTCCGAGGCCGCCTTGTTCGTGAACGTTATAGCAGCAATCTGTTGCACTTCAGCGCTGCCTGTCTTGATAAGCGCAAGCATACGGCCGACGACAGATGTCGTCTTCCCTGATCCGGCACCTGCCTCAATGAGCAAATTAACGTCCAGGTCACAAGCAATACGCTCGCGTGCGCGCCTATCGTCATCCACCTGCTGCTTATGCATGACCATTCACCTCCGTAATCGATCTTAGGCGCACTTCATTCGCCTCATGCAGCCTCTTATCCTTAAATACAACCGCATGATTCCCGCACACCTCACGATAATCGCACCATTTGCAATGATCAGGGTTATCTGTAGGCGGAAATACCCCTTGACTGATTGCTTCTATGACAGAGCTGACGAGCGCAGACAGTTCCTCTCTGCGGCTGTCGGTTTGTTCACGAATCGCTTCCTCCCCCAAGCCCTTAACCGTCGGAAAATAATAGGAAGAGGAGATGACAACAGCGTCCTTATCCAGTCCTGATTGCCGCAGTAATTGTTGTGCGGCTACGCCGTACAACGCTAGCTGTACCTGCGTGCCTCCGGCGAAATATACGTCTTCCTTGTACTTCTTCGGGCTTCCGGTCTTATAGTCATAAATCTTATATTGATGCGGAGCGATCTGATCGACTCTATCGATAAACCCTTTGACAGACAGCCGCAATCCGTCTGCCAATTCTACCTGGAGAGGCTCACCATCCTCATGAAGCGGAAGCTCGAACCATATCGGCATCGAGGATCGTCCAAGCTCACTCGCATAGAAAATTTCCGTATCCTGCCGAATGCTTTCGCATTCCTTGATATACACCGAAGTGCTTGGTGCCGGGATTAGCTCTGCATATTCACGAAGCGTCTCATCTGTTATGCGCGCAAGAAGCAATCGATCATGCTTTGGCGTAGACCTCCCCTCTGCCAGCCCCCCAGAAGAAGCGGCCTGCAAGTAACGATCATAGATGGCGTGAAGAAGAGTTCCCCTCTGCATCGCATCGAGCCATTGCGAGCGATCGAACTCGGATGCCTGACTTGCGCGAATTCCTAACACCTCTTGATAAAAGTATTGAAGAGGACAACGAGCGAACAGCTCTATCCGGCTTGCGCTCAAATGCGGTCTAGCCTCGTTATAGGCTGCAATGGCCTCGCCGCCTGTGTGAATCATGCCGTCGTATGCCGACAACGACAGCCCAGTCTGTCTCGCAGCATTAGCGCGGGCCCCATCAGCTAAGTTAGGATATAGTCGAAGCAGCGCTTCGTCCCCATCTCTGAGCTGCCCGTTCGGCGCAACCAGACGTGTCAGCATCGCATCGATACCATCCAATGAATATGGGACTGCCGACGATCCGAAATAACGCTCAAGCTCACCCATATATTGATGCAGCGAATCATAATCCGCTTCCCTCTCGCCGCTAAACAACCGGTAGATCTGAAGGAGCTCGAACGCCGGGTATTGCTCCGTGTTCCCGGTTATATCGTAGGAACTGTAGCTGCAATAGCAGTTCCCCATCATGAGCCCAAGGCGGCTGTTCCTATCAGAAAGTTTAAGCTTGGTTCGAAGGTCACTATTCAACAAGTTTCCGCTTATACGCTCCCGCTCGAGGTCGAGGAGAATGGGATGCTGTCGACTCTTTATCGCCCAGCTCTTCTCTGTCATCCCAACGATGAACGTATGCTCCCTGCCGCTTTGTCCCCCATCGGATAGCGATGTCACATGCACCGCTCCAGACTCATGAATAGACGTTACAAAAGTTCGCAGCCCGCCTAACCCATCTCTGATGAACGCGATTGCCAGTTGAAACGGCAGCACAGCCTGCTGGTCGCCCGCGCCCTGCATAGACGTCAGCAATTGTTTCATTCCGCCGAGCGCTTCCCTATCGTCCCCGTTCCTAACAATCGCATAGCTATCCGCGAATGCAATTAACTCCTTAAGGAGAACAGCAGGCGCTACATGCGACGTATCAGGCAACCCTTTGAACAACTTACCGAAGAAAACGTCCAACTGCCCCCAAATAGCGGCAGTCTCCTTCATACTCTCTAAGCCAGCGTCAGCTTCATCCATCTCACTGCTTCGATCTGCATAACCCTTGGCGAACTTCGCCGCAAGCTGATAACGCTCGCGACCCCAGCCGATTCCCGCGCCTTCCAGCTGGCGTACGATGGATGCCGATGAAATAGGGCTCGCATCGTCAATCCCAATTGAAATAACTCGCCGCTTCAATGCCTTAACGATAAAATCGACGTTATAGTTCGATTCTAGAAAGCCAAGATAAGTCTCTGCCGCTTGACCGATATTGCAATAAGAGATCGGCAGCCCTCCAGAAAACGTACACTTCACGCCATACATGCGTGAGATCGAATAAATCGCGCCGGTAAAAGCCTCGACATCAGACATCATAATTTCTGTCTGATCCCATGCCGCCTGACTCTGCGCCATCATGCGGAACACGCCTCTTACCTCTGACAGCGGTCCGGCTGCATGACGGAAAGCAACTGCTTCCATTGGCAACGGCTTATCGCCATCTAGCCATCCAACAGCCCGATCAATCTTACATAATCGATCAGCAACCGTCAGACAATCAAGCATCTCACGATGTACGGCAGGCCATCCGTCAGTAGGACCCGTCACAATCCACTCATGACGCTTCGACAGCTTGCGTACATGAGGCAACAGTCCAGCGAAGTCGCTAAGCCTATGCACGATTAAATATTGCTCATAGCGATCAAGTAGCCTTTGAACGCAGTCCCCCTTCGCCTTAGATTCGAAGTACGAAGGCCATACGTCGCGTGCCTGTATACCCGCATCGCGTAGTTCTCCAATACCGTCCACGAATGCACGCACGACACCCGGGGTAATATTAATTCCGCGCAGATAAGCTTCTCCCGCACCGTTCGCCTGTACAAGCAGATTATGAACAATCCAGTAGACCTCTTCGCGGCCTATATATCGAATGCGATGCTGGGCCAGCGCCAATTCCGTCAGTTGAAGCACCCACGATGTCATAGTCCGAATGTCCGTATGCAATGCGGCCCCGTAATCACGAACGACTCTCTCGATTAGCATGTGACCTTCCGCATGACTTTGAACGAGCAAGATTTTCCTTTGGAGCGGACTGCTCCCTATGCACCCGTATAACTGCTCAAGCTGTAGGCCCGCTGTCATCGCTATGCTTCGACCTCCCATTGTCATTCCACTTTTTCTCAATTATAAACGTTCGAATTGACAACAGGGTGTCACGAACTCCAAAAAAAAACAGCCCCTTCAGAAATAATTTCTGAAGAAGCTGCAAATTCAAATATCCTATGAAATGAGTTTGCGCTTAATCGTCACCTTACGAAGCATTAAGTAACCGGCGCCATATAGAAGAGCAATCACGCATAACGCGAGTAACACAACAACGAAAATATTTGACCGCTCGATATCGAAGGTGAATTGCATTATCCAGCCGACCCAGTCGGTGGAAAGTATTGCTTCCATTGCAAGCGTAGGCAGCATCGCAAATAAACATAATACGATTGCGGGCTTCCATTTAAACCGATAAAAACATGATCCGATAAGCCAGCCGCTGCCAAAGTAAGCAATGAAGTTGAAAAAGTATTCTACAAAAATCCACCACGGCTATGAGGCGTCGATGAACAAATGCGGATTGTTCAATGTAATCTCCCAATCATAATATTCATAAATCCATTTCTCGATCGGATAGCCCAATGTCATGATGAGCGCGGAAATTGCCGAGTAAACGACAATCAAACCGCTTGCACCCCATATAAAATATTTTCTCGTCACGCCATTCGCGACAAAACCCGCAATCGACAAGGGCGTCAACATGATGCCAATGACGAGCAGAAATATGCGAGGCGAGGTGGATGCACCCTCCCACATGCCCCGTGCATCAATATCGTTGCCGGCAAGCGCCGGGGCATTAATAACAATACCAATGATTACATATATGCATATGAAAATAAGCCAGTAGATGCCAAGCGACCATCGATACGTATGCAATCAGTGCGTCGCGTACGCTGAATCCGTCACTCATATGGCCGCTGTAAAACGTTTCTCTGTTGTGTGATAATAAGAGTATAGACACCTATCGAAGAAGGAAGGAGCAAACAATGGTTTACAAAACAAATAACAAGCAAGCCCGATCCGGAATTATATACGCCATCGTGCTGTTGCTCCTTGCCTGCATGCTGTTCATACCGCTACCTTATTACTTGTATCAGCCGGGGTCGGTTGAGAGCATTGCGGATTACGTCAAGGTTGAGAATGGCACGTCTTCGAAGGAAGGCAGCTTCAATCTGACGACCGTCTTCAGCTCCAAGGTTAGCAACGCCTTCACGCTGCTGTATGGGCTGCTCGCCCCCGATACGGAAGTCCGCAAGGCAAGCCAGGTTCGAGGAAACCTCACGACTGCACAATACAAAGCGCTGCTCGAGCATATGATGACGCAATCGCAAAATAGCGCCGTTGTAGCGGCGCTCGAAGCTTCGGGTAAGCAAGTTCCTCTGAAGTATACGGGCATATTCGTACAATCGATCTATGCCGGCTCCAAGGCGAAGGGAATTCTGTTCCCGGGAGATATTATTAACGAGGCAGACAGCAAGCCTATTACGAAGCTAGACGACATGCTTGCGTTATTGGATGCCGGCAAGAACCCTGGCGATACGATCAAGCTAGGCGTACTGCGCGGAGATCAGCAGCTCAAGCTCGATGTTGAACTTTACGGCCTCCCTGGAAGCGATGTGACATCAAGCAAGGCGTATCCGCGAATAGGACTTGTAACCGAGGATCAGTTCAAGATCACTCCGCCTATCGAGGTCGAATTCACTGTAGCGAACATTGGCGGACCTTCCGCAGGATTGATGTTCGCTCTCGAAATTGCGGATCAACTAGACCCGGCTGAACTAACACATGGCCTAACGATTGCCGGCACCGGTACAATCGATACAGCTGGTCATGTCGGTCAGATCGGGGGCATTCGCGATAAAATCATCGCAGCCGAGCGAGCTGGCGTGGATCTATTCTTCAGTCCGGCGGACGTGAATCCGACCGATAGCAACGAAAAAGATATTTTGGACGAAGCCAAGAAGCGAGGCTATGATATAACGATCGTGCCCGTTCATACGCTGGATGAGGCGATTGATTATTTGGAGAAGTTTGAGGCGGTGTAAAGGTTCGCATATGGAGTAAAATGTGTAAAAACAGCCTGCACGCAGCAGCATAATAAGGTGTTTCATTACGAATATTTTGATTGGATTTTGTGCAGTCAAATGGACGGATTAAGGCTACTGAGGACTACTATGACGGCTTTGACTGTATGATATCCACTCAAACTTTCCTAATGAAGCGATTAGAACAGGTTAGACTGTATGAAATACAGGCAAAACCTACTATCATACGCTATGCATAGGCATTGGGGTTTGAGTGGCCAATATTGAATAGACAGTCTCCAATAAGCAGACTGAACTGGATCAGTTGTACCATTCTTAACTAGTTAAAAGCCCCGAACCCAGCTCCTGCGAGCTTGGTTCGGGGCTTTACGTATTACGAGAGCTTGCCTGACTTGTTCAACAGCTCGATCAGCATTTTCGCGACTTGCTCGCGGGTAGCGGCAGCATTCGGAGCGAAGCGTTCATCGCCTACACCGTTAATGATACCGAGCTTATAAGCTGCTTCAATGCTTGCGACTGCGTAAGGCGATGCTTCGTTTATGTCCTTGAACTTGAATCCAGCTGCACCTGCAGAAACCGCGGGCGAAGCCGATCCAACTACAAAGTTGTAAGCCCGAATGATCATTGCTGCCAATTGCTCACGAGAAATGACCGCATCTGGCTTGAAGCTGCCGTCCTCGTATCCTTCAATAATACCAAGCTTGTTAAGCTCCTCCACATAACCGGCATAGTAAGTATCGTCAGACATGTCGCTGAACTTGCCTCCACCAGCAGCCGCCGATTTCAAGCCGAGCGCTCGCCCTAACAAAGCAGCGAATTGGCCGCGAGTTACCGTTCCCTTCGGATCAAAGCGATCTCCATCGACTCCGCTCGTAATATGGCGGGCAGCCAACAGCTCGATATAAGCTTTCGCCCACCCTTCCTTCACGTCCGAGAAGCTCTTATTATATTGCATAATGACATACTCGCTGAAATGATCGGTGCTAAACGTAAGGATACTGCCCGTTAGCGTTCCGCCTTTAAACTCCAATGCGCCGTCTTCCTTCACGTAGTAAACGCCTGTCTTCAGCTTATTCGTAATGAGCGCCAGCTCCTCTTCGCTCAGCGTTATGCTGATCTGCACATCTGTACCGAAGCCGTTCACGTAAGCTGTCTCGCCAGCTTTATTGACGAGCTTGACGCCAAAGCTATAGATTTCGCTAATTGCCGCATAACCGCTATCCTTGGCCGCAATAGCCGATTTCAAGCGCGCTTCCGCTGTCTCTTCCAACAAGCTGCGCGATATAACCGCATATTCAGCCCCGTTTAACTCGGCCGCGCTTAGAGTTCCTGCGGCTATCGTAATCGTCATGCCCTCATATACGAGCTGCAAATCCACGCCAGCCGCACGCGCCTTCTCAAGCATCGCTGCCGGAATGCGCACATCCGCTGCTTCGCCAGCAGCGACCGCAGGTATATGCACCTGCACCTTGCCTTCGCCGCGCGCGGCCGCGTCAATCGCAGCTCCAAGCTGATCGGCTGCCACCGTTGCCGTCCGCAAGCCTGCATCTCCGCTTACCTCAGCGATTACCTCAACCGACGAACCAACCGGCGCTTCCGGCACAACACCGCTATTATCTCCCGACACTTTAGCCGGGCCGGCTATAACGAATGTTCCGCCATCTAATATACTTGGTAGCGTCACAGTAACCGTCTTGTCGCCCGCAACCACAAGCGGCTGTCCGCTGTATAACTCCTGAATCGTTGACCCTGCCTTGTAAGGTACGGAGAACGTCACCTGCTGCTCATCTGTCTTCGTCGATATGCCCACGTATACGCTTTGGCCCTTATACGCCCGCTCGAACAAGGTGAAGCCAGTCTCATCGTTTCCCGCTACCTGCGTTCTCGTTCCCTTGGAGAACACCTTCGAGTATTGCGCGCGGATATTCAGCATTTTCTTGTAATGGTCGAAAATATGATTGTAAGCCGGGTCGTCCAAACCGTCCCAATTCAGATCGTAACGGTTCTCGTTCACGTCGCCCGCACCCATATCTTCAGCCTTCACGCCGGATTGCCCTAGCTCTTCGCCGTAATAAATGACCGGTTGCCCCTTGGCCGTAATTTGCAGCGAGGCTGCAATCTTCTGCTTAGCCTGCACAGCCGCGAGCGTCGAAGGCTCAAGCGTTTCCTCGCGGAACTTCTGCCTGTCCTCATCGCTAAGCAAGCTGATGAGGAATCCCTCCTCGTCGTGGCTGCTAAGGAATTGGCCGAAGGTCGCCGTGTTGTCAATCAATTCGTCGCGTTGCGCGAGCTCCTGCTCTACGCTGTTTATTCGTCCATCGACGAAATCTCGCGCAATGACCTTGAATTGGAAATCAAGCTCGGAATCGAGCATGCCGCTTCGCAAATATCCGCCATCGTTGTTCACGCTTGCGCCGAAATTTTCGCCAATAAGCTTGAAGTCCGGCTTGATCTTCGTCAGCGCGTTTTTGAAGGCCATCCACGTCGTATTCTCGACATGCTTCACCGTATCGACGCGGAAGTAGTCAATCGTATTGCCCTTCGCCGTCATCGACTTTTCAATCCAATCCGTCTGCCATGCTATGATCTGCTCGCGCACTTCAGCAAGCTCGGTCTTCAAATCTGGGAGCTCAGCTAACGAGTAGCGAACGACAGGATCCTCATCCTCATCGCGCAACATGCCTGCGAACACCTGCTGCTCCTCAGCTGTCGGCAAGTTCGTTAATCCAGACCATCCGCTTGCTAATGCGTCCAGTCCGTAGCCGGTATGGTTAAGCACAACGTCTACCATAATCTTGATGCCGCGCTCATGAGCCGCGTCGATCAGTTCCTTGAAATCTTCCAGCTCGCCCAGATGCTCGTCAATCGAAGTAAAATCCTTCGCCCAATAGCCATGGTAGCCATACTGTTGACCGTCGAAATCGACGCCCTTGTTAAAGTCGATATTATCTACAATCGGCGTAATCCAGATCGTATTGATACCGAGCTCATCCAGATAGCCGAGCTTCTCGGTAATGCCTTTGAAGTCCCCGCCATGATAGGTTTCAAGATGCGACGTATTATAGTTCTCGCCGTTCGGATCATCGTTTGTTGGATCTCCATTGAAGAAACGATCCGTCAGCATGAAATAAATGCGCGCCTCATCCCAATCGAAGTCGTTTGCTCCGCCAACCGTTTTTCTTGTTGCCACACGTACTTTGGCAGTATGCACATGCTTGTTGCCATAGATATCAATGGCCGTAATCGGAATGCTCTTCAGACCGGTCGTTACCGTGTCCTTCACCGCAATCGTCAGCTCATTAAGCTGCGGATCGATGAAGGTCACCGCATTGCCGCCAATCGCTCTTAGATCTGCATAGAGACCCGTCATAGGGGTATCCTCTTCGGCGGTCAACGCTATCTTCAATACCGCATTTTCATTGTACGAAATCGTAGATGGGCCTACTTCCGACGTCATGCTTACAGCTGGCCGCTTATACGTCAACGTCGATACGCCATCTACCGTGTTGCGAGGATCAGTTACTTCTGTCGTAACATCATCCTTCGTAACAAGATAAGTATAGATTAGCGTCCCTTCAGTAAGGGCATTTAACCTATAGCTGAATCTCTCATCTTCCGCATCATAGACCATCGGGTATTCGCTATCGCCAATCTTCAGCTTCACGCCATCGATCAAATGCATCTCTTCAGCCTCGAACAACGCATCGTCCCTGTAGTAGAAGGTAGCCCCGCCATCCGCAAATACAGGCGCAGAGCTTGCCGGCAGTGTCCGGAATGCACCTTGTCCGCCGGTTACGATGACCTTCGTCAGCGGCTCCGTCCCGGTAACGATTACTCGGTCAAAATTTTGATCGATGACAGCGGTCTTCCAATCAAAGCCTTTGCGCAACTTGAAGCCCATTTGCTTCGTCTGCTCGCCAATCGCAATATCGGCAACTGCCTTGCCATTCTCGAACTTCGTGAACAATACAGTCCCGTTCCTCTTGCCTGTATCCCATGTCCAAATGTTCCAATCGGTGTAGTCCGCATCCTCACGAATATATTGGAACCGTACTTTCCGCTGAAGCGGGATTAAATCATCAATAACCGGCTTTTCGTAAAAAACGGTCGATATCCCTTCAACGATCCATGCCTCTACGGAATTGCCGCTTTGGACCGCTACTTTACGGGTCGAGTCTTGCTGGGACCAATCATTGTCTTGCACGGACAACCTCGGAATCACATTAATCTCCGATTGTTGAAACTTGTACGTTCCTGTTGCATATCCTTCATCTGTCGAATCCGTAAACGAATACCCTTGGCCGTTCACCCCTTGGGGCCACAGCCATAGATTCCATTCATTAGCCGTGCCATCGAACCGATAATAATGAATCGTGAATGTGTTCATCTTCTCGACAATCGAAATAACTTGTTTCTCCATATAGCCATCATACGCCGCTACAACGGTGACCGTACCGCCTGCCTCGGCATCTGCAGCTGCAACTAGGCTATTGCCTACGATAGATATTCCATCAACGGGCTGCTCTAAGCTCCAGACAGGCGTTACGGCCGTTGCTGGCGTATCGTTGATGTTCTGCAGTTTAGCCGTAAGAGGAAGCTCTGCTCCTTGTTCAATGGCGCTAGGATTATTTAGGATAAGACCGGGAACGACAGCTTTGGAATTGCCTCCGCTCGTAAGCGGGTTAAGCGCATCCAGCACATCTCCTGTCCAACTGCCATTATTCGGCACGAATTTGTATTCATACACACCGGCAGCAAGTGGTATCGTTACACTGAATACGCCATCCGTCTTCGTCAGCGGAATCGCATGGTCAATATCCCATCCGTTCATTGCGCCTACTAAATGAAGGGTCGGGCCGTCGAACACGACATTGAACGTTACCGTGCCGTCTCCGTTAATGACCGGACTCGACAGCAGATCGTCAACGATTCGAATCGTACGCGTGACCGACTTGCCGCCGCCCGATTCGCCAATCACATCCACCGTTCCCGCAGTCGCCGTTTCATCAACGATTAGAGAGTCATCGCTAATCGTTACGCCATCCTTTGGTGCTGCCAGCGAATAGTCAAGCTCCTCCGTATCATCCTCATTGCCTGTAAAATAGACCCCGGTTAACGTTGTCGTACTGCCTGTCAGCACCTCAAACGGTGCATCGAACACAATGCCAGGGACGGCAACGCCCGGATTGCCACCCTTAATAATCGTTGTATTAAGCGGATCGCCATGCCATGTATTTCCTGGATACGACGCAAGTCCATAGGCATACCATCCCGCCGGAAGCTCAGAGGTATAAGACCAAATATCTTCCTCGCCCTTAATCAGCTCCCGCTCGTTCCAGCCGCTGAACTCCCCTTTCACAATAATGCGTTCTTTGCCTGGAATCCCGCTCGCTGATCCATCAAAATAAAAGGTAACCTCCGCCCCCGTATCCGACGCCGTGCCGATCACCGGGCTTTGCAGCGTCTGCGCTTCCGGCGGATCTTGCGCGTAGACCGCCGGCGCCGCCCCTGCGATAGCGCTTACAAACATGACCAGCACCATAAACCTGGCAGCACTTTTCTTAAGCATTCGTTTCATCCTGCTCTTACCTCCTCATGTGATAACTCCTATGTTCCCCCATAGTTGTGCAAACGTTTGTGCAACTTCTTAAAAATAACGCCAACCTCATCCATCTAAAGATAAAGTAAGCGCTTTTATTTCCTGAAGCTAGTGTACAACAAGATTGATTGTTATTAAATGATGATATTCTATCGAAATCTGCCAAATTCACAAAGTAACCGTTTACATTTTCAACCAATCACTTGTTATCTTCGTTTTCCTTTAATTATCATTTTCATATAGCTCAAATTGTTTCGATTTTTATTCTCTTCTAGCAAAACTCATCTCCACCTGCGTGCAAACGTTTGTTCATTCGCTAATTCTCGACAGTCTGCCCTAAAAAGAAAATGGCGAACGAGGTGCCCCTCATTCGCCATTCATCCTATTTATTGAACGAAATACGCGATTATCGTCGCGATTTCCGCTCTTGTGATCGCATTCTTAGGTCGTAGTGTACCGTCTTCATAGCCTTTGATAATACCTGCTTCAACGAGAGCAGTCAACGCTTCTCTCGCCCAAGGCGAGACGCCTTCCAAGTCGGCAATCTTCGTACCATCGGTTGATGGTGCAGGAAGACGATCCTTCACTGCGCGATATAGAATGACGAATGCTTCCTCTCTCGTCATTTGCTGCCTTGGCCTGAAGCTGCCATCCTCGAAGCCGTTCACGATACCCGCTTCTGTCAAAGCTTGTACATATGAGCCGTACCAAGCATTGGCAACCGTATCGGTGAACGATAACGATGGGCTTGTTGGTGCTGCCAAACCAAGTAAACGGAACATGACCGCCGCATATTCGGCACGGGTCATGCGCGCATCCGGCTTGAAGCTGCCATCCGGATAACCGCTTAATATCTTTTGTCCGGACAGCTTATCAATTGCTTCACTGGCCCAATGATTTTTTGTATCCGTGAATGGTGTTTGCGGTTGCGACGGTTCAGTAGGATCCGTCGGATCTACCGGAATTTCCGGCTCTGTCGGCTCTTCGGGTTCTGACGGTATTTCCGTCTCCCCATTGCCGCTATTCGGGAGATCGCCTACGGCGAAGCCCCAAATATCCGAAAGCGTATAACCGCTGTTCGCGTCTTCGGCAGCTACATACCATTCATAGTAGCGATTCTCTTTCAAGCCGCTCCATGTAACGGCGGCTTCAGAGCCGCTTGCTGCATTTTGAACAGTACCGATCTTCTGATCCGTATACACTTTGACGCCAAAATAGTCCGTCGCTACCCGTTTGTTCATCTCTCTGAGATCAAGGTCCATATCGAACTCATCCTTGCCTGGATACTCAGTCGGATCATAGTAGTTATAGTCGTCCAAGTAAGGCGAATACGTCTTCATATGGATTTGGTTGTTCTTTAGATCGAACTGCATCAAGCGGATATATCCGAGACCGCCCATCTCTGCGCCTTGATAGTCGGCCAACATTTGATACACTTTGCGGTCCGGCGTTCCGTCCCCGTTATCGTCGATCTCGTCTACGAGCGTCTCGGCGTCATGGTAATGGCCGGAGAGCGTAGCGATGACATTCGGATTCGGTACGACGACGCGCTCGTAGATTTTATCCGCAATCGGTGCGCGGTTGTTCGATACGAGCATGTATTCATGGAAGGCCAAGATCGCCTTCCGATCCGGATACGCAGCGACAGCATCGTTGACCCATTGAATCTCGTCGTCGCCGATATTCCAGCCCATATACACGATGATGAAATCGACGCCGCCAGCGGAAATCAGGTCGTAATGGCCGCGGTTATTTTGATACGAGCCGCCGTAGTGCGGTTCATCCTTAAAGCGGTCTTCCCCGTAATGCTTCCAATAGTAGCTGTAATCCCCGGTTTGATGCGACACGTCATGGTTACCGGCAAGAACGCCGTAAGGCATGTTCGCATCCTCGAGCACTTTCATGCTTTTGTTCGCTTCCGTCCATTGATAAGCCTGATCGGCATCGTCAACAATGTCGCCCGTATGAATGACATATTTGATGTTCATCTCGTCTTGGTTGTCGACGATCCAATTAACGTTGCCCTCATAAATCTCCGGATAGCTCTCGGAATAATATTGCGTATCCGACATCCATACGAACGAGAAATCATATTCGTCCTGCGTAACCGGCAGCTCATCCTGCACCATCGCGTGAATGACGCCGCCAGCGTTGTAATCGCCGGCCTTCACTTGCGCGCTAAGCGTAAAGTCTTCTTCGCCAGCTATTTTATAATCCAGCAGCGCCCATTTGCCTGCCTTCTGATCCCATGCATAAAGGCTGACTTTGCGCCCCTCCAGCGACTTGCCGCTCCACTCGATATCGACGCGATCGCTCGCCTTCACCGACGAATCCAGCTTCATGTCGAAGCGATGATACGGGAACTGGTTAACGGAATCGTTGACGAGATACTCGCCATCGGCTTTCGCAATCTTCGCATAATCTTCCGTTGAGAACAGCTGCTCCCCGCCTGGTTGTAGCTGCTTCGGCGGCTCTGTATCGGAAGCGCCAGAATAAGCCGTGAAGCCCTGTTTGCTCAGTGCATCAAAGTTAAAACCTTTATAGAACGTCAGCTTAAGCATATCGCCCATCGGATCGGTTGCCCTTACCGTCAGGTTAACGCGATTCGCCGTCAGGCTGGAACCGTTCAGCGGCGCGATAAGCTCCGGCTTATCCGGATTTTCATTCGGCACGTTGAACGTAATCGTACGCTCGCTGGTGTTGCCTGCTTGATCTGTCGCTTTGACGGTTAGCGTATGCCCTCCGCTCGTCAGATTGCCGGAAGATGTCTCGTACGGAAGCTCGATCGCTTCTCCGTCAAGAGCAGCCGTTACAGACTTGACGCCAGCCAGTGCATCGCTCACAACAGCATCAATAGTCAGTCGGCCGCGGTACGTCTCGCCGTCTTGCAGCGAAGGCGTAATCGTAGGAGCCGTGTTGTCGACCGTTACTTCAGCAGATACGCTGCTTGCCCCGCCGGCGGATACCGCTACCGTATGTTTACCGTCGGTTAACTTTGCCGTATCCCAAGCGAGCGCTTTGGAGCGAAGCATGTCTTCTTCAAGCGTCAAGTTGAACTCGATCGCCGGGAATTTGCCCGCGCTGTCGCCCATCTTGATATCCTTGGACTTATCGGCATACAACGAATCATAGATGACTGTGCCGTCCGACAGAACCAGCCGCACATTGCGCACCTTGAAGTCGTCCTTGTTCTCCTCCGGACGGTTATCGAATGGTCCGGTCTTCGTTCCAGCTCGGATAGCGATCTTATTGTCGCCTAGCTTCAGCCTGTCGCTGGCGATTAGATAATTAAGCGTCGTATAGGTGTTGATCGGATCCATGAACGTATAGAGGATCTCCTCACCCATCGTAACCGCGTTTTTAAAATAATAATTGACCTCGGCCGCTTCGAAGGCAAAGTACGCGTCATGCTCAAGCGCACGGTACGTGTCGCCTTGGATGGCTTCGTCCACGGTAAGCGTCAGCGCGTCCGCATCCTCGCTCTCGGAAGTCGCTTTCAGCTCGAATATGCCGGAAACGAGCTTGCCGTCCTTTGCATTCAAGCGCAGCTCCGAACGATCGGATCCGCCCGTAATGCTGACGCGCACAGGAGCAGATTGTTCCGTATGGGTACCATCGGAAGCCTCGAAGTAATATTCGACGTAGGCTTTGCCTACCATTTCCGGCGAAGCTACGGTGAAGTGGAACATTTTATCATCGTAATCCTCGTACAAGTAATGCTTCGTATAACCTGCATCGGCGTTCGTTTTCACATACACCGCCACTGTCCGAACTTCACGGTCGTCTTGCACGTCGGCGACGAGCTTAAGCGACTCGGACTCTGCGATTTCCGTTAATCCTGTCACATCTTCGATATTCGGCTCGCTCGTATCCGCACCCAATTGGATCGGTTCGGCAGGCTTCTGCAGCTCTTCTAGTGAACCTGGCGTAGCCGCCTTCGTGCCTACGCTATATTTGAACGATTCGACCGATCCGTTCCTCGGGTAAGCGTAATAAATGCCTTTGCTGTCCGTCGTTTCGCCAGGCAGCGCCCCGTCATAATAGACCGCCGATACCTCCTTATGCGTATTCGTCCCAATGACAACGCCACGTCTGGACCCGTTCGCCATCCCGTCGGATTTCACTTTAAAGAGCGACTCGCCTTCCACAAGGTTTACGCCGAACTGACTGTTGAAGTCCGCTTCCGTTAACGCGGTATTGGCGCTGTTAATGACCCAGAACACGACGGAGTTCTCTGCCGGAATCATAATATCCTCGCGATCCGTTGGCCAGATGACGTCCGCCGAAGGGCCGGAGTCGGTGTACCGGTAGTAAAGCTTATAATCTTGGAAGTTGATATCTTCCGTCGTATTGTTGTAAATCTCGATAAACTCGTAGCCGTCCGCGCTTCCTACGTTCACACTGTTCGGCAGCAGCTCCGTTATGAGAAGCGGAGGTACTTTGTTCGCGTTAAATGCAGGGAAGCCGGTGACCGGCAGCTCGTAATGCTCCGATTCAACCGTGTTGAGGCTGTCCTTTGCTTGCACGTAATAGACGAGCTTGGATTCGACTTGTGCCGCCCTAGGAATAGAAGCCTTGTATACGCCGCCGCCAGCTGTCGTCATTGAGGCAGCCGTATAATATTGCTGCGATTCCGACTTGTAGAACAGCGTAGCCGTTACTGCATCGTCCTGCTGGCCTTGGTCCGTCTCCGGATTGGCAATCGAGACCGATACCGCTGAGTCGCTGCCAAGTTGAGCGCCTGCCGAAGGCGTATGCGTAATAACCGGCGGCATATTGACGATCTCCGTAGTGACGGCTACTTCGTATACTTCAGAAATAACAGATGGATCGCCTGATTGGTCCTGTCCTTCGATATAGTAGGAAAGAACGCTGCTATCAGCGAATACGTCATGAGGAATGCTTCCTGTCAAGGCGTAGTCTGTGCCGCTAACCTTCTTCACTACGGTTTCGTTCAGCTTCGCGTAGTCCGACTGCTCGTCCGTCTTATAGTACACCGATGCCGTTACGGTTCCGATATATTCGGACAGCTCAGCCGTGATTGCATAGTCGCCAAGCCCCGTCTCTTCGGCAGGTGTATGAGAGATGGATAGTGTCGATTCGAATGTCCCCGAAGGCTCGGCAGGCACTTGCTCCGCTTCGGCGAGACCAGGAGTTGCATCTCTTGAACCCGGATTCTTCATCATTCGCATCTGAACCGATCCATCGATCGGATATTTGTACAGAATGCCTTTGTTCTTCACTGTCTGTGCATCATTCTCGTAGGATGCCATCGAGATGATTGCGCCACCTGCGTCCTTGATTAAGATGTCGCGAGGCGAGGAATTGTGGAGCCCTCCGCCGCCGTTCAAGCGGAACAAGGACACTCCTTCAACTAAGCTTGTCCCATAGTTAGTGTTAAAATTAGCCTCAGTTAACGAGGGGTTCGCGGCATTCATAATCCAGAACGCCACTGATTGACGTGCCGGAATGACGATATCGCCATCGGCATCCGTAGCATTCCAAGGTGTATCTGTTCCGCCATTGCGATAGACGATGGAATAATTGCCGTCAAAATCAATGTTCTCATCGGTATTGTTATAAACTTCAATGAATTCATAGGCGTCTGTTGCAATGGTAGGAGATATGTTTTCGCTATCAGGCACTACCTCTGTAATCAACAGCTTCGGTATTGAATCGTACGGTACGGATACCGCGCCTGCCGGAGCAGGGATCAAACCAAACGTCATGCTGCCCAGCAGCAGCATTGCCATTCTTTTTCTAAACTTGTTCAAAACGTAAAGCACCTCTTCCATTCTTTTTCTAGGTTAGTTCGCACGTAGGCTCAGTAGAGCATTTTACAGACCTTATGTATGAGAGGCGTTAACGTTCTATGAAAAGTTTGTAAATCGATTTATAATAACGACTAGAAAGTGATTAGGAGGATTATAGGGTATGGGGTATGTTTCCGAGGTATCGAGGCAATTGTACGACTATTCTCCCGCTTTAACGAAAAAAGAAGATTTCGACCAATTTTGGTCGGACACCCTCCGTCAGGCAAAATCGGTACCGCTTCAAGCCGCAAAACAGCAGATCGATTATCCGAGCCCGCTTGTCAGCGTGTACGATATTTCCTATTGCGGGATGGACGAGACGAGGATTAACGGTTGGTTTATCGTGCCTTCGTTCTTGGGTAAGGACAACTATCCATGCATCATTCATTATCATGGCTTCACCGGCAGCCGCGGCACGCCATCAAACTTTATGCACTGGATAACGATGGGCTTCGCCGTTCTCTCGATCGATGTCCGCGACCAAGGCGGCAGCACGGGCGACAGCGCCGTCTATACGAGCGGACATATGACGAACGTGATCTGCAAAGGCGTACATAACAAAGACGAATATTATTTCCGTCACGCCTACATGGACTGCTTGAAGGCGATCGACTTTGCTTGTCAGCAACCGGAAGTGGATCCGGCTCGGATCGTCATCGAAGGCGGCAGCCAAGGCGGCGCGCTCGGCATGGCGGTATGCGCGCTGGACGATAGACCGGTTCTGGCGCTCGTCGACGTGCCAAGCAACAGCAATATCGTAAGCCGCGTCGAAGGCAATCACGGCGCATTCGCGAGCGTTACCGATTATTTGAAGAGACACCCGGAGCAAACCGATCTCGTATTCGATAACCTGAGCTATTTTGACACGATGAATATGGCGGACCGGATTAAATGCCGCGTCTTCGCCTCGGCAGCACTGAAGGACGAAATATGTCCTGCACTAATGTACTTTGCCACTTATAACCGAATTACTAGCGAGAAAGAAATCGTCCTATATCCTTTTAACGGTCACGAGGGCGGCGGTTCAGGTCATTTGGAGAAAAAGCTGGCGTTCGTTCGAGAGCATTATTCGGAGTGGTTCGAATAGGAAGAAATTCCCTCTATTTGATAAAAGTTGACCGAGAGAGCCGCAATAACAGGAGAAATTCCAGTTATTTCGTTCAATAAATAAAAAATAGAGGCAGGCAAGGACATCTACTGCTAGAGTCCTTGCCTGTCTCTTCTGTTATTTATCCAACAAGCCTGCTGCTTGCAGCATATTGTATATCACGACTGTGCCTTGCGCCCGGTTAGCCGCTGCCGTCGGAGCAAAGTTGCCGTTCGGCTGTCCTTGCACGATACCGTGCTTGACCGCATAACCTATTGCCTTTTTCGCCCACGGTGCAATGTTGTCCTTGTCTGTGAATGAGGCCAACAGCTGCGTCGTTTCCTCATCCGACAGCTCAACTGCCGCACCTGTAAGCTTCAGCGCATTATAGACAATGGTTATGAGCTCCTGACGGTTCACCTTTTGGTTTGGTCTGAACGAACCGTCGGTGAATCCGCTTATGATGCCGAGGTTGTTTGCCGTCGCAATCGCTTTGCCATACCACTGCTCTGCCGTTACGTCGGTGAAGCTTGG
Organism: Paenibacillus sp. YIM B09110; assembly: GCF_037167145.1. Lineage (NCBI taxonomy): Bacteria > Bacillati > Bacillota > Bacilli > Caryophanales > Paenibacillaceae > Paenibacillus > Paenibacillus sp. YIM B09110. The sequence goes on from NZ_JBANSP010000008.1 coordinate 186,504, forward strand.
CGACTGGCTGGATGCAGAGGAAGCTTCCTGTATGCCCAGCGCTCTTAAGATCAATGTCGCGAACTGTGCCCGGTTCAGCTCTCCCAATGGCTGGAACAGCTCTTCCGTCATACCGTTTACGATAAATTTGTTGCTAAGAGCTCCGATCGCATTCGCTGCATAAGGAGCTGCCGTTGCGTCCGTGAATGTATTGGTATGATGAATCACCGTAAACACGGCATCGCCCTTCAGATGGATAACAGCAGTCTGATTGACGCCGAACAACGTTGGCAACGGATACGATACCGCACCGCTCGAATCAAGCGCTACGCCCATATGTTCACGACCGATTAGATTTCCGGAAGCATTCGATACAGGCAACAAAAGTTGCACATAACCACGCTTGAACACGACCGGCTTACTATGGCCTGATTTCGTTATAGCCGTTAGTCCGAATTGTACAGTTGGAGCTTCGATTGGCTGTACATTTTCACCTGTGCCTGACGGAACGAGGGTTTCCTTGGACAAACGAATCCGGATCGAAGCAACATCTCCGTCCAATTCTCGCAATAGATCAGCAAGCTTAAACTTCATTGTGCCGAAGCCCGTCCGCAGCTCAATAACGGAATTGGGATTCGTTAATGCCAGCTGGATCAGCGACTGCGGAAGACCGAGGTCGATCCAATTGCTGTTCGCGTCGAAACGCAATACGATGGAATCCGGAGCGTCTTCGCTGCCTAGCAGTTGCTCCACGCCCGCCTCGCTAATGTCAACTTTAACTCCGCCTTCGCCAGCTGTAACTATAGCATCCTTCAGAAGACCTTGCGCCGCTTCATCCTCCTGACCGTCAACTGCAACGTTAATCGGTGGAGCAGCTTCCGGTTCCGTCACTGCCTCTTCAGGTCCGCTAATATTGCCGCTTGAGCCTGAACGGCTTACGGACAACTTATATTCCCGCTTCACCCCATCCTCGGACGTTACCTCAACCAAGATCTTTTTTGATGTGCCAGCCGCGATGGAGATGGCAGCCGAGGCCTCACCGCTATCGACAACAACGCCGTTAACGGTAATCTGAGCATCCTCATCAAAGGCCTGCGGCGTTAACGTGAACTTGCTGTCGCCCGCGCCAAGCGTAATCGAATACGCCTGCGTACCCGATTCGAATGGCGTATTCCATGACCCTTTCGAAGATGTTAATCCAACTAGACGGTTAGCCGTAAAAGCAAACTTGTTCAGCGTGCTGCCATAAAAGTCGGTTGCGTAGACGTCACCGTTGCCGTCTACGCCAACTTTGCCCAAACCATAGAAGGGTCCTTCGTCCGTCTCCCAGATCACATCCACCAACGACCCTTCGGGACTGAATTTGAGTATGGATTCAACGCTTGAATCCGCCACATACACATTTCCCGCTTCGTCCACGTCAATATCATCAATAGAGCCTATACCCAATTCACCCTCAAGCCAATCCGCCGACACCTGTTCCCCTTCGAATGAAAAAATTTGAATAACATTGGAGGTAGACGCATACACAAGCTCTCTTTCATTGTCTACGGCAATAGAAGTCGGGTTGAAATAATAGGAATCTACTGCAATCCCCTCGAATTCGCGAAGCTCATTCCCGCTTGGATCCAGCACGAGAACTCTATGACCTACATTGTCCGCAACGTATACGTTGTTATTGCTGTCTATTTCGATATCTCTTGGATCGTTAAGCGAATTATAGAATGGAAGCAATTCACCGCTAGAAGCGTCGTATTTATAAATATAGCTATAATCCGAGATATATACGTTGCTATCGGAATCCACGGCAACTCCCGTAGGATAGAAATTGTTCCCCCCGCCCTGGGCTTGAACAAAGTTCAGGGCGGAATCAAACTTCTGCACCCGCCGATTGCCAATGTCGGCTACATAAACAAAGCCGTCCTTGTCGATAGCGACATGGTCTGGATAATAGAACTTGCCAAGCTCGTCGCCGAAGTTTCCCCAGCTATCGAGGGACTCTAGCTCGGCATTGAATTGTTGAATACGGGCATTATAGCTGTCGACGACATATACAAGTCCATCGCTCGATACGGCAACTCCCCTTGGGCTGTCAAATTGGCCGCTCGCTATTCCTTCCGAACCGACCGCAATGCTTTCCCAATCCTCACCGAAACGAATAAGCTGATCCCCATCCTCGTCGGTCACATACAGATGAGCATCTCCATCGATCGCTATATTTTTGATAGAATCGATCTCGACTGTACTGCCTTCCTGCCCGTTCTCCCACTCGTCGACTAACATACCGTCCATATTGATGACGAGAATACGGCAGTTGCTCTCTGCTATGTATAATTGTCCCTCATTGCCAAAGACGATATCCTTCGGCGATTCAAAGCTTTGCGCCCCATCCGAGCCGAAATAACTGCTTGTGAATTGAATTCGATTAGGCTCATCCGCCTCTTCATCAAGGAGCACCCAAATACGGTTCAATGAAGCATCCGTCAGCAGAACGTCGCCGCTTTCATCATGCACGGCAATCCCGCTTATGCTGTCGAACTCTGCCGCGCCGTCCCATTCATTCTCTATAGTGAAATTGTAATCCTCGTCGACAGAAACTTTCTGCACCACTTTGTTGTCGTACACGACATACAAATACCCGTCTGTGCTGATCGTAACTAACTTGGGATTCGCATCCCCAACCCAATCCCATTGCGCAAGCTCCTGCCCCGCTGGATCAAACACACGAATCTGCTCGTTGCCGGAATCGGCAACGAATACCGTACCTTCTTCGTCCACGGCAACGTCAGTCGCCCCATTAAAGTAATTATTGGACTCCGGCGCCCTCCGCTCAAATACGTAATCATTGTTCCCGCCGGCGGCGTTTACCGTTCCAGACGTCCCCGCTAACACGGTTGAGCCGACCACTGCTGCGGCAAGCATAAGCTTCCCAAGACTTTGTACCATTGTTTTGCTTACGTATGATCTCACAATAACCACTTCCCTTTCGTTACAACTCTATTAGGTGGGTATAAGAATACCTCGAAAAAAGTCGAAAAACGATTAACAAAAGTTAATCATCTATCGATTTTCAAATAAAAAGTCCTTTATAATAGAAAGAAATTAGAAGTCTGTCGAATGTTGCGGAGGAGCTATGATTCCAACAGCTGGATACATCCTGTTAAAAACGAAAACAACGCCGCCCGTCCTCAAAAGCGGGCTTATCTCGCGTGAACGGCTGATTACCGGCATGAACCGCAGCATGCAAGACCGGCTAACGGCGGTATGCGCCCCTGCCGGATACGGCAAGACGACGCTGCTGAGCCAGTGGATTAGCCAATGCGATTATTCCATAGCTTGGGTCGCGCTGGATGAATACGACAACGATACGATACGTTTTTGGCGATATGTGACTCAGTCATTAATTGAAGCGGCAGATGCCGACCAAGCGGAACGGCTAACACAGCTGCTGCTTCATCTGCCGAATCTGTCTATAACGATGTTTATCGATGTGCTTGTCAATGAGCTGTTCCTTGCCCATGAGCCGCTTGCGCTCGTCTGGGATGACTACCAGTTCATTCACCTTGAGGATATACATACGAGCGTCGTCTACTTCATCGACCGGCTGCCTAAGCATGTCCATGTGCTTCTCGCCAGCCGCAGCGAACTGCCGTTCCCAGTCGCCAAGTGGGCGTCGCGCGGTGAGCATACCGAGGTCGATGCCCGTCAATTGCAATTTTCGCTGGATGAGTCCGAGTCCTATTATGCAACGAGCACCGCTGTAGCGTTGACAAGACTGCATGTGGAATCGCTGCATCAGCGAACGGAAGGTTGGATTACCGCCTTGCAGCTCATATCGATCTCGCTTGAAGGTGCCTCAGTTATCGAATCGATTATCGACAGCTTCTCAGGCGAGCATCGTATGATTGGCAATTATTTGTTCCAAGAGGTGCTTGCTCGTCTTCCCGAACCCGTTGCTCAGTTTCTATACAGGACGTCAATGCTGACTCGAATGGATGCCGAGCTATGCGACGCTTTAGCTGGAGCGTTCGGCGGCAGGAAGATGCTCGAAGAGCTGAAAGCCCGCAACCTGTTTGTCGTTCCGCTCGATGAGAATAACGTTTGGTTCCGTTATCATCACTTGTTCGCGGAATTTCTTCAGAACCAATCGAAGAAACTTAACATGGACAATTGGCTCGCCCATAACCGTAATGCAAGCGCAAGCTTCGCAGCGCGAGGTTTCATGGAGGAAGCAATCGATTATGCAATAGCTTCAGGCGATTTCCTGCTGACGGAACAACTGCTGGAGAAGCAAGCGCCGATTATGCTGCAGAAAGGCGAGTTCGCTACGCTGGCTAGGTGGTTCGACAGCTTTCCAGCCGAATCCGAGCGTCGTACGCCCGAGATGGGTTTGCTGAATGCTTTCATACTGATCGTAACAGGACAAGCACTGCGCGCTGAAGCGATGATGGGCCGCATTGAGAGCCAATTCGCTAACGTAGAAGCTGGTGAACGCCGTGGCCAGCTGCATAGCGGCTTGCTGTTCGTAAAGTCCAATCTGCTCTTCACGAGCGGATTGTTCGAGCAGTGGCTATCCTTCGCCAAGACAGATTCGATGCTGATGCTGCCGCAGGACTCGATCTACTACAATTTCAATTACAATTTATCGGAGCCGCTCGTCAGACGCACCTCCTTCGGCATGAAAGGCGTCCTTACCGCTGATACGGAAAGTATCGCCCACATATTCACCGGCCTGCTCGCAGCCCACAACTGGAACGAATCGCTTATTAACCTTTATGTCATGCAGTCGTTATGCGAAGGTTATTACGAATGGAATCGACTTGATCGTGCAACAGCGCTTATCCCCGCCATCGACCGCGCAGCCCGCGCCAAGAGAACGCTCGGCCTGTTCATTCCTAATCGAATTACGCAGTCGTATATCCATATGGCTGAAGAAGATCCGGAGCTCGCTCACCACACGATCGACGAAGCGTTGCAGTTATCCAGCAACTGGACGGGCTTCGATATGCACTGGCGCCATACCTTAATCGCTTGCAAAATCCGCCTGTACTTGAGTGAAGGCAAGCTTGCATCGGCGAAGAAGGAATTGCCGGGGCTAGGTGTCGCGCCTAACGATCGTCCGCTATTCAGCAGCTTTTACAAATATATGACCTACGTCCGCGTGCTTGCTGCCCAGCGCAAGGAGCTAGACGCGCTGCGATTGCTTCGCTTGCTGAGACCGCAGGCAGAACGAGAGGCTTGTTTAGTCAGCCTTGTCGAAATATCCATACTGACAGCGTGCATCGAAGAGCAGCGCGGACAACGGGCCAAAGCGCTCCACTCGCTCCATGCGGCGCTTGTTATGACAGCGCCGTTCGGATATATGCGCAGCTATCTCGATGAAGGCGACAAGCTCGCCTCCTTGATCCGCGCCTACGCGAAGCAGCGGGCGGCGAATAAGCTGGAGCCTGCGCTCATAACCGGGGTATCGGACGAGTATATGGCCGCGTTGTTGGAAGCTTTCTCAGCGAAGTCTCAGGAGCAGGATGCTGCATCCGCTCTGTCCGAGCCGCTAAGCCGCGGCGAGCTTCAGCTTCTGCTGCTGCTTCGGAGAGGGGCCTCCAATAAGCAGATTGCCGCCGCTCTCACTCTCTCCGAGGGAACGGTTAAGGTGTACCTCTCCCGTATTTACGGCAAGCTTGGCATATCCTCAAGAACACAAGCTCTGCTCGCCGTACAAGACCTCCAATTGCTAGTCGAAGAATAAGAAATTATTTCCTTAACTCGCTTCAAGAGGCGCAACCAATGCGCCTCTTGACTCGTTTATGGAAGTAACTGGACTTACTTGATTGCTGCTATTGGTTGCTATATAAGAGGAGGGTCATAAAGATGCGAAGAAAAGGCTTAATAGCTGCGTTGCTCGCCATTCTGCTACTGATCTCGCCGGGAGGCGCAGGATTATGGAGCGGCAAAGCTGCAGCACAGGCGGAGATTGCCATTAAAGTGAACGGAGTCCCTCTAAGCTTGTCGACGGCTGCATTCATTGAGAACGGCAGCGTGCTCGTCCCGCTTCGGGAGATCGCCGAGTCGCTAGGAGCTAAGGTTGGTTACGGGACGAGCGAGAACGGAGCAAAGGAAGCAACGCTTAAGCGGGGTGAACGGTCGGCAGCATTAACGATTGGCTCGACAACGATGGTTGCGAATGGCAAATCGGTTAAGCTTGCCGTTGCCCCCCGTCTGCTGGGCAAGGTAACGATCGTACCGCTTCGCGCGCTATCGGAAGCGCTCGGAACTGTCGTTGCGTGGGACGCTCGGAACAAGCTCGTTACGATTAACGAGCCCGAAGAGCTTCCGGTTATCGGAACAGCGGCGAAGCTGAAGGAGATTATGCAGTCCGTCTCCCCGAACGACAACATTTATTACTTGGAAGGTGGAGCACTAGAAGATTCCAAGGATTCAGCGCAGGCGGACGGAGGCTCGGCCGCCCCTCAGGCAGAGGGAAGTGGAAGCGGCGACTATTCGCAGACGAACGTGCAAGTCGCAGGCGTCGATGAGGCCGATTATGCCAAGACTGACGGACGGTACATTTATCAGATCAGCGGCTCGCAGGTGCTTGTCATATCCATCGCCGACCCGGCTAAGCCTAAGCTGGTTACACAGCTTGACTATACTTCCGAAAATGGCTTTGTTCCGCAGGAACTATATGCGGACGGTAAGAGACTCGTCGTCATAGGCGGGCAGAGTACGTATGGATACTATTTGTATGATAAAGGTCTTGTCGACACAGCTGAACCCGTGGCCCAAGCGAGCAATGAGGCTATTGATACCACAGATTCATCTTCGTTAGTCGACAAGAGAGCGATTATGCCTTCTATTCCTACTCGCAGCCTCGTCAAAACATTCGTTTACGAGATGAATGATTCCGGCATGCCAAAGCAAGTGAGAAGGATTGAACAAGAAGGCAGCTATGTCGACTCTCGCAAAGTCGGCAGCTCGCTATATGTCGTAAGCAATAAATTCAGTTATTATTACCCGGTACTCGATGACGGCAATACCGTCAGTCCTGAGGCCGTTCAATCCTTCGAGCCTGTATACGGAGACTCCGCGATTTCCGATAAGCAGCTGTCGCTGCCGTTATCAGACATTCGTTATTTCCCTGGTTCGCAGGACAGCAGCATGCTTCTCATCGGCTCGCTCGATTTGGATCAACCCGAGCAGAAGCTGCAGCTATCGGCTTATCTTGGGGCTGGCCAGACGGTATACGCTTCGGAGAAGCATCTCTATGTCACGACTACGAAGTATGTACAACAATCTGGCAATTCGGGCACGGAGCAGACGCAAATTTATAAGTTCCGCTTGGATCAAGGCCATATTGTCTATATCGGTAACGGTTCAGTACCTGGCACCTTGCTTAACCAGTATTCCATGGATGAGCATAACGGTTATTTCCGAGTCGCCGTCACGAAAGGAAATATGTGGTCTAGCGGCGCTGACACGGCAACGAACAATCTGTATGTGCTGGATGAGAATTTGACGATAGCCGGCAAGCTGGAAGGACTCGCTCCCGGAGAGCGTATCTATTCCGTTCGCTTCATGGGCAATCGCGCCTATATGGTGACGTTCCGCAACGTCGATCCGCTCTTCGCTATCGACCTGCGCAATCCAGCTAAACCTGTCGTGCTCGGCCAGTTGAAAATACCGGGCTACAGCAATTATTTGCACCCGTACGACGAGAATCATCTGATCGGCTTCGGCAAGGAGACCGTTCTCGTATCAACCGGCGAAGGTATGAGTCCGGATTCAGCGACCGCCTTCTACCAAGGGATGAAGATCGCCATGTTCGACGTTACCAACGTCAATAAGCCTATCGAGCAGTTCAAGGAAATCATTGGCGATCGCGGTACAGACTCCGAGCTGCTGAGCGACCATAAGGCGTTGCTATTTGCCAAGGATAAAGGGCTTATGGCTTTCCCGGTACAGCTTCATGAGATTAAGAACAAAGAAAATCTTGCGCCAGGCCAGTTCCCGGCTTATGGCGAGTTCACTTATCAAGGCGCGTACGTGTATAAGGTTGACTTGAAGCAAGGGTTCACCCTTCGCGGAACGATCACGCATCTGTCCGATGAGGATTTGCTCAAGAGCGGTCAATACGGCTTCGATTATAGCAAAGCGGTCAAACGCATCCTTTATGCAGGCGACACCCTTTACACGTTGTCGGACAGCATGCTGAAGGCGAACAACCTTGACAGCTTGAAGGAGCGCGGAAGCTTAACCTATCCGAAGTCAGCCTATCCGGATACGGCTTATCCGGGCGGCCCGGAGACATTGCCGATGCCGATGGCTGTCGAATAAGAGAAGGCCGGAATCGCGCTTGCAGCGGTTCCGGCCTTTTTAATAGGAGCTATATTGGATTTCTGCGCTAGCTTTGACAGCTTGCCTTATCCCAGGCCTCCCCCCGCTCACTATTCCTTAGAAACAAGCATGTCTGATTAATCCGATCATGCTCTCCTAACGAAAATATGACTCTGTGGATCTGCTCCTTCCCATCAATCAAGTAAGTGACATCGACTCTTCCGCTGCATGCGCATCCGTCATCATAATCAACCTCAAGTCCATTGTATGAGACGGCGTAGAAGCCCTCATCCTTCAAATCCTGTATTTGGCTCCGCCATCCTTCCTGTGCCGTAGAAGCTATCTGATCGGAAGATGCGACGATGGACAGCTGTTTGGAAGCCTCGACAAACTCCCCTGCCACAAGCTGATCGAAGAACTGCTTAGCCGATCTTTCCGCATTGGCCACCTCGATACGAATTAAGAGTTGATAGGTAAGCAGAAACATGAGATACGCTGCAACTAGATACACACCAATTTTCATAATTATCTTCACCGACTGCCCTCCCTTCTCCGTTTAATTATTGGCTCATATCAACGCTTGCACACTAGCAATAATCGTAATACGAAATGCTCTTTTTCTAGTCCATTTCATGATAACCGCCCCCTTAGCTGAATACCTTTATTCTATAATCCTTATTTTAACAGTTGACGAGCCCGATAGGGAAAATGTTGCTGATGTCCTACTACGGGGGCACTGCCCTTTTACTAGCTTTTTTTGGTATGATAGAAGCAATACTCAGTACCGTTAAGGAGGACTGCCTTATGTCAGATCATGATGATCGCGACGAGCTTGCGGGCCGCAGGCGCAATAAGCTGAAAGTAATCCATTTCGATAAGAACGGCAAAGATTTGATAGAATCAGAGAAACCGAATGAATCATTCGAGGATGTCGCCGGATTGGACGAGGTCAAGAAGAAGATTCGGATGAACTTTATTCTGCCGCTCAAGCAGCCGGAGCTGTTCGCCGCATATGGCCGTGAAGCGGGTGGGAGCCTCCTGCTGTACGGACCACCGGGCTGCGGCAAAACCTTTCTGGCAAGAGCGGTTGCAGGGGAGATCGATGCGAATTTCCTTCATATTGAGCTGCAAGCGATATTGGGCATGTACGTCGGTCAAAGCGAGAACAACCTGCATGACCTGTTCGAGAAGGCTAGAGAGAGCAAACCTTGCGTTATTTTCATCGATGAGCTCGATGCGCTTGGCGGCAGCCGCAACCAGATGCGCCAGCATCATGACCGGATGCTCGTCAATCAACTGCTGCTAGAGCTCGACGGGCTCCGCACATTCAATGATCAAGTATTCGTAATCGGAGCAACGAATACGCCGTGGTATTTGGACTCGGCGCTGCGCAGGCCGGGCAGGTTCAACCATCTTATCTTCGTACCACCGCCCGAGGAACAAGAGCGCGAGGCTATCTTGAAGCTGAAGCTGGCAGGCAAGCCGTTATCCGCGCTGGAACTGTCCAAGATTGCCCGCGAGACGAAACATTTCTCCGGGGCCGATCTGGAGCAGATCGTGAAGGATGCCGTCGAGGCCGCTATGGAGCGTATGCTGCAATCCGGCGAGCTGGAGCCTATTACACAGGACGATATGAAGAAGTCCGCCAAGGGGCGCAAAGCGACGACGCTCGATTGGTTCGCCACCGCCAAAAACTATGCCACCTTTAGCGATGTGAACGGAGACTATCAGATTGTGCTCGACTACATGAAGGCAACGGGATTGAAGTAATATACGACTTCTCTATTTAGCGAGGGACTAAGGTTATGATATACAAGGAAACAACCGAGCTGCGATACCGAAAAGTACAACAGCTGCTAGAGTGGAAACGGTACAAGGAAGCCATCAACGAGGCGCATGAACTGATTCGCGAGGAGCCGGAGGATGCGTACGCATTCGCGTTGCTCGGACTGATCCATACGCATGCCGAGGATTACCCGCAGGCGCTTCATTGGTCCGCCGAAGCGATTAGGCGCGAGCCCGAGAATGAGCTCGCCTGGTTCGTCCGCGTGAACGCCTACTATGATTCCAGCAACTTCAAGGCGACGGCAGAGGCGCTTCAGGAGGCGCAGCGGATCGATCCCTACCAGCCGCACTATTATTTCATTTCTGCCAACCTGAGCCTGAAGAAAGGCAGCTTTCCCGAAGCGAAGGAGCACGTCGAGGGAGCTTTGGAGCTGTCTCCGGAAAATCCGCTCTATATCGCCATGTTAAGCTATGTGGAGGCGCTTCTTGGCAGGCACGATGTGTCGAGGTCACTGGCTAGGTCTTCATTGCGGCTCGAAGTGGAATCGCAAATGAACTACTTAATGCTGGCGTGGGCAGCCGACAGGCGCGGTGATCATGAGGATTACCTGCATATGCTGAAGCAAGCGATCCATCTCGATCCCGACGATAAGCAAATCCGCGAGGAATATATTGCGGGACTGCAGAAGAGCTACCGGCTGTACCGCATCCTGCTTGCGCCATTTAAGCTGATCAAGCGAATGAAGCCATGGCAGATTCTCGTGACGTGGATGGTTGCTTGGCTGTTGTTCCGCCCGCTCGTCATCGTATTTCTCGTACTCTATGTTTTGATACATTGGTCAACGAAGCTGCTTGTTCATGTGAAGCTCTTCGGCTGGTCATTCCGAAGACGATAAAACAAAGGGGAGTCGCGAACGGTCGCCAATGCACCGTTCGCGGACTCCCCTTTCCCGCTTATTCCGCGTATATGCTTAGAATCTCGAATGGCTTAAAGTCCAATTGAACGGCGCCTTCTTGAATGTCCAGCTTATACAGCTTCTCTTCGAGCAGATTAATAACGAACGCTTCGGTCGTTCCTTGCGGCAAGCCGAGCGTAACCCGCTCGCGTGCGCCAGCTGATTCATACAGACGGTATACCGTTCCGTCGGCCCGTTCCGCCTTCTTAATCGTATCTAGCAGCACATGCTCGCTTTCGAAGCGAACGATTGACCGGCTCGCCGGCAATAGACCATTGTCTGCAACCGCATTGCCAACCTCAGCAATGCGCACCGGATGGTTAAGCTCAGCCGCACGGCGTACGACCCCGGCAAATCGCCAATCTTGTTCATGAGGCAGCAGCGAATACGTAAATTCATGCTCCCCAATATCGGCTGTAACATCAGGCCAGCGCGGCGATCTCAGCAGCGATAGTCGCATCGTCGTTCCTTTGATGTCGTACCCGTATTTGCAATCGTTCAGCAGGCTGATGCCATATCCGCCCTCGGACAAGTCGGCCCAGCGATGGCCGCACACCTCGTATTGCGCCTGCTCCCAGCTCGTATTCGTATGCGTCGGCCGCTCAAGCGCGCCGAACGGAATTTCATAGGTAGCCTTGCTGGCGACAATATCGACTGGAAAAGCGACTTTCAGCAGCCTATGCTCCTCTTTCCAATCCACCTTCGTCCGGAAATCGACTCGCTTCGAGTCGTGATACAAGATCATATCCTGCTCCACTGTGGAGCTTCCCAGCTCCCATTTAAAGCGAAGCACGTCATGCGTCTTCCCTTGCAATACGACTTCCCTGGCGATCAGACGAGCCGACGATGAGCGCTGCGAATCGAAGCGTGGATCGATGTCCCATGCATCCCAATTCAGCGGCTTGTCGAAGAACAATTGCAACTCATTAGCTTTCGCCCCAGCCGCGATTAGCTCGCGTCCAGCCTTCTTGTCGAGCCAGCGTACAATCTCGCCCGCTTCGTTGAATACGATGCGGTAATAATCGGTCTCCCATGTGTCTCCGAATGTCAGGTCCGCCGTGTCAGCAACCGCGGATAACAAAGTTTCAGGCTCGCGAAGCCATACAGTTGTATAACCGAAAGCAGGGATCTTCGCTTGGATGCTGAATGCGACCTTGCCTGTCTCTTCCGTAGACTCTGCAACATCGAATACGAGCGGCTCGCCATCCGCATCGTATGCCGCATAGTGGCGGTATTGCTCATTGACTTGGACGGATACGACCTCATTTCGCTCCCACCCTAAGCTGTTGAACAGCACATAAGGCAGTCCCTCGCCTTGCAATGCAACTGCCGAAGCGAGCGAGCGAAGCGAATGCTCCAGCCCCTCTTCGCCAAGTCGGAATACTTCCCCGTATTCGGAAGTCGAAGTCTCGTACGTCTCCGGAATCGCCGTGCCCGGAATAATGTCATGGAACTGGTTCAGCAAGATCAGCTTCCAGCCCTGCTCCAGCTTCTCCAAGGCAGCGGCGGTCTCTTCCTCGCCGATTCCAGCCGATTGTTCAGCCAGTCTGCCCCATATTTCCGCGTCGCGATACAGTACTTCGGCTTTGCGGTTATTCCGCTTATTGCGCGCATGCGTCGTATACGTTCCCCGGTGCAGCTCCAGATATAGATCGCCATGCCAGTCCGGCAGCGATTGCTTGCGTTCCTCAACCCCGGCGAAGAAATCCGCCGCCGTGCTGAAGATGCTGACCGGCAGATCCACCATCATCGAGGAACGCTCGACGAGCTCCACCATCTCGCGCGTCACGCCGCCTCCTCCGTCGCCATGTCCATACGGCAGCATGAGCTCGTCCATCTTATCCTTGTGACGGAACGATTGCCAATAGTCGTTGATGTTCTTCGGCTTCGTATGATCATTCAGACTGTGACTCAAGTAAGAGACGACCGAGGTGCCGTCGATGCCAACCCAGTGGAACAGATCGTACGGGAAGGCGTTCGTATCGTTCCACTTCAGCTTTGTCGTCATGAAGTAGTCGACGCCAGCCAGCTTCAATAATTGAGGCAGCGAAGCGCAGTAGCCGAACGTATCCGGCAGCCACTCGATGTTCGATGTCCGTCCGAACTCTTCCTTATAGAATAGCTGTCCGTGAAGAATCTGCCGAACGAGCGATTCGCCGCTCGGAATGTTCAGATCCGGCTCTACCCACATCCCGCCGACGAGCTCCCAGCGCTCTTCCGCTACCCGCTGCTTCACCTGCTCGTACAGCTCCGGATAATGCTCTTTGGCGAAGGCATAAAGCAGCGGCTGACTTTGCGTATAGACGAAGTCCGGATATTCTTTCATAAGCGTATTCATCGTTGAGAACGTACGGCTCACTTTGCGTACGGTTTCCCGAACAGGCCACAGCCAGGCGATATCGATATGAGACTGGCCAACCATATGCATCGTACCGTTCGTTTCCGGCGAAGATGCGAATACGGCTGCGGCTGCGGCGAGCTTCAATTCCAGCCCGCCTGCCCACTCCGCACCGCCATGTCCGGCATCCAACTGCCGCTCGGCTTCATCCATAACCTCATGCAGAGCGTCCAGCAGCTTTAGCCGCTTCCGATCATTCTCGGGAAGCAACGAGATCGATTCGAACAACGCCTGCGCGCTATACAGCAAGCTTTGGACAGGCTTGTTGACAAGTGCGAGCTTAAGCCGCAAATAAGGCATCGGCGGATTGATCGTCGCCTGTGCATTAAGCGGGTCAACTGGCTCGGGAATCGGGTCGAACAGCTCGATCTCAACGAGCGGAGACTCACCTACACCATCTAGATGAAGCGGGACGAACGTATGATTTCGGTCGAGGCCATGGTAAGGAACGCCGTCCAGACGGAGCATGCCTTCGCCCCCTCCGCCTCCATCTACGATAAGACCGAATGGAGATCCTCTCCAAGCCGCAGGAATTGCGAGCTGCTTCCGCAGAAAATACGTAATGCCTTGCTTGCTGTTCAGCGGCTCGAGCGGCTGGAGGACATAATCCTCCGTATCGTACTCATAGACGCCGGGCAATACGTAACGAGCCTTGCGAAGCTCCCATTCCGGGAGCTCGACGACCTCTTGCCATTGCAGGCTTGCGAGTTTCTTCAAAAAACGATTTATTCGATACATGCCGGTACCTCGCTTCGTACGTTAAGATGAGTGCTGATATAATCCTCGCTGTTCGCTCCAACCATTACGATAAACTCTCCGTCCTCTACAACAGGCTGGAGATCCGTTCCGATGAGCTGCAGATGCTCGCTCGTCAGCTTGAAGCTTACCGTCTGCGTCTCTCCCGGCTGCAGGAGCACTTTGCGGAAGCCCTTCAGTTCCTTGCCGGGGCGTGTTACGGAGCTTACTTTGTCCGTCACATACAGCTGCACGACCTCTGCGCCTGCCATGCGCCCGGTATTCGTTACGTCGACCGACACAACGGTCTCGCCGTCCGGCCGAATAACAGCCTCCGACAAGCGCAATCCGTCATAGCGGAAGTCTGTATAGCTGAGTCCGTAGCCGAACGGATATTGTGCCTTGTTGTCCATCTCCAAGTACCGCTTGCCGCGGCTTCGCTTCGCGTTGTAATATACCGGAAGCTGTCCGACGTCCTTCGGTACCGATACCGTCAGACGGCCCGACGGATTGGCGTCGCCGAATAAAATATCGGCAAGCGCGTTGCCGCCTTCCTGCCCCGGATACCATGCCTCGACGATTGCATGGACATGCTCGTCGATCCACGGCTCGGTAATCGGCCGTCCGTTCATGTAGACGACAACAACCGGCTTGCCCAGCTTATGCACCTCTTGGATAAGCTCCAGCTGGACGCCCATCAGCGACAAGCCGGCGCGATCGATGCCTTCGCCGCACTCCATGTCGCTCCAAGCATGCTCCGTTACGACTGACGCTCCCGTGCGCAGATCGATCGTGCCTTCGCCGAAGTCTCGCGCGCTGGAGCCGCCGACCGCCATAATAATAACATCGGCCTGCTCCGCGCATGCGAGAGCGTGCTCGAACCCTTCGCGCGAGTCGCCCTTGATTCGGCTGCCGAGCGCATACAGCAACTGCTCGTCCGCGCTCTCTCCGAGCTTGGCGCGAATGCCGTCCAACAGCGTTACGACCTGACTTCGCTGCTGCGGCGACGTGTAATCGCCCAATTGGTTGTACATATGATTCGCGTTAGGACCGATGACCGCTATTTTCCGTGTCCCCTTGCTAAGCGGAAGCGTCTGCGCCTCGTTCTTCAAAAGAATGATGCTTTCCTCAGCCACTTGCCTTGCCAGCTGCACATGCGCCTCGCATCCGATCACTTCAGCCGCTAGCGCTGGATCCACATACGGATTCTCGAACAAACCTAACTTAAACTTCATTTCCAGCACGCGCTTAACAGCCGTATCCAGTACCGCCGTATCCAGCGCTCCCTTATCGATAGCAGCATGCAGATGCTTGCCGAACATCTCGCCCGACATCTCCATATCGATGCCGGCCTTCAGCGCCAGCACCGCTGCTGCTTCCCCGTCCTCGGCGACGTCATGGCCCCAAGCGAGCATATTGATCGCTCCGCAATCGGTAATGACAAAGCCGTCGAAGCCCCACTGCTCGCGCAGTAAATCTTGCAGCAAATACGGGCTGGAGGTGCACGGCACGCCATCTATCTCGTTGTACGCAGTCATTACCGACTGCGCGCCGGCTTCGATTGCCTTGCGGAACGGCAGCAGATCCGATTCATGCAACTCGCGCATTCCCATATGGACAGGCCCCGCATTCCGTCCTCCTTCGGAGCTTCCGTATGCTACGAAATGCTTAAGCGTCGCAATGACGCTGTCCTGCGCATCCAAGCGTTCACCCTGCAGTCCTTCCACGGCCGCAACGGCCAGCTCGCCAATCAAATAAGGATCCTCGGCGAAACATTCCTCCGTGCGTCCCCAGCGCGGATCGCGCACGACGTCGAGAACGGGCGAATAAGTTGCCGCCCCTCCTTGGCTTCGCGTCTCCAGAGCGATCGCCTTGCACATCTCGCGATAAAGCTCTACGTTCCAAGTGCTGCCTACATTCAGCGGTACCGGAAAGACGGTCGCTCCGATCGCCATATGGCCGTGCGAGCATTCCTCGCCAAACAAGATCGGAATGCCAAGCCTGGAGTTCTCGATGACATAACGCTGAATGGCGTTAACTGCTCGTGCTCCCTCTTCCGGAGACAAACCGTTCTCAAGCGTCACCTCGGTCCAAGGATCCGCGCGAAGCACGCCGTACAGCGAGCCGATCCCCCCGTCTCTCACCTGACGGCTGAATTCCTCCGTCAGTACCGCCTCGCCATTTTCCTTCGTATATGTTTTCCAGCCGAACGGTTGCAGCAGCTGGCCAATTTTCTCATCCAATGTCATTTCCGCAAGCAGCAACGCCGCGCGATCCGCGGCCGGCAGCGATGAATCCTTATAGCCCATCTATGATTTCCCCTCTCTGATGTCCTTAGATAGAAGCAGGAAGCGAACCCAGGGGGTTACACTTCCTGCCAAAAATAAAGCTATTGAATTTGATTGCTCCAGCTTCGTTGCTAAATGCTAGTCCTTCTTAATTGCATTGCCGTAAATCTCAAGGTATTTCGCCAAGTTCAAGCCTTCGAAGCCTTTTACGTACGAATCCCAATCTTTATCGATGTTTTTGCTGCCGATAATGAACTGTGCCATATTGGACGTTACATAATCTTGAATGGCAGTCGTCAATTGCGATGCCGCATCCATATCATCCGGGCGGATGAATACGCCCGACGGATAAATTTCGGCCGGCGAATAAGGAGCATACTCATTCGTCGCTTGCGCCAAACGAGTCTCATAACCTTCCGCTGCAAGCGGATCCTGGCCAACGGCGAACAGATCGCGGAATTCTTTGGACAAGTCCCTTGGACCCATCAATGACCAGCTGTCGTTGCGGATCAGATCCGGATCGGCTTCCGGAATGCCGTAGAAGCTGTATTTTGCCGGTTTACCGTCGATATTTTTCTCGTCGGCTTCTGCTTTCTTCCATGCGAAGCCTTCTTCTGTACCATTTTCGCCCAACAAGGCTCCTTCTTCGCTGAAGGCATAGTCCATGATTTTGATTGCTGCGATTTGCTGTGCTTCGCTCGCTTTGTTCGTAAGCGCGAATTGGAACTCGCTGATGCCTTGCGAAGCGCCTGCAAGCTGCACGCCGTCCGGCCCTTTGAGCGGAGGAACGATGACCCAGTGCTGGTGTCTCGTTACTTTGCTGTCATAAGGATTAACCAGATAGCTGACTAGCGCCGTTGTGATGGAACCAACCAGCTCATCGCCCTCGCGGTTGCCCAGCTGTCCGATCGCTTGATCGTTCTGCGTGAACGATGCCGGATCGATCAAACCGTCCTTATAAAGCTTGTTCATATAAATAAGCCCTTGCTTCCAAGCTTCCTGATTAGCGGCGAATTCAACTTTGCCGTCGTTCTGAATCAAATACTTGCTATTATCGTTATAAATGAAAGAGTTCATCAAAAAGGCGTCAACGTTGCCGTTCCACACATTTTTGTTCGGCGCGCCTGTCAAAGGAATTTCGTCGGCTTTGCCGTTGCCGTTCGGATCTTGCTCCTTGAATGCCTTCAGAACGGTATACAGCTCATCTGTCGTCGTAGGAACGCCAAGTCCAACCTTGTCGAGCCACTCCTTGTTCATCCAGAATTTCTGGGAGAACGTACAGTGGTAACATTCGTTAAGACGCGGAAGCGCATAAATGTTGCCGTCCGTCGCGGTGATCGCTTCTTTGAAGTACGGCTTCTTCTCCATCATCGCTGTAATGTTCGGTGCATACTTCTCGATCAAATCGTTCAGCGGCAAGAATACGCCCTGCTTGCCGTATGTGAGCAAGTCGGTGTGCGTGAATTTACCTTCTAGGAAAACTTCTGGATAATCGCCGCTCGCGAGCAGCAGTTGACGGCGGTCGATAAGAGCATCTGCCGGCGCAACATCCCACTTGATCTTGACATTGAATTTTTCCTCAACATGTTTCGTATAAGTGTTATCTTCCCAAGCTGCCTTGCCCTGCGGCGCAAAAAACGTCATCTCAACCGGACCCGATTCTGTATTTGTTGTTCCGGCGTTATTCGTTGCCTTATTGTCGCTGCCCTTACCGCAGGCCGACAAAATCAATGAGACACTTAATACGAGCGCTAGCATGGAGAATACCGTTTTTTTCAATGTTACCCCTCCCGGAATGATTGCTTTTTTGGATGTTTGATTGTTTGAATGCTTGAATGCTTGATTCATACTTAGCACCAACTGAAACGGCATCACCCCTCTCCATTCATTTCCTTAGCCCAGCCGTGCTATTCGCCTAGCCCTTCAATGAACCGATCATGACCCCTTTGACAAAATGCCTCTGGACGAATGGGTACATAATGAGCACCGGAACGGAAGCGACGACGATGAGCGCGTATTTCAGCACCTGCTCTAAGCCTTGCACGCGCATTTTGGCGGCGGTGCCCGCAAGCATCTCCGGATCCGCGGCATTCAGAATAAGCAGGTTGCGAAGCACATATTGCAGCGGGAACAGCTTCTCCGACCTTAAGTAAATGAGAGCGTCGAAATAAGCGTTCCAATGTCCCACGGCATACATGAGCGTCATAACGGCAAGAATCGGCTTGGATAACGGCAGCACGATGCTGAGAAGAAATCTTATATCGCGGCAGCCGTCGATCTGCGCGGCTTCGGATAATTCCTGCGGGATGGACGATTGAAAGAACGTTCTGGCAACGATGACTTGGAATATCGACAAAGCGCCAGGGAGCCACATCGCCCATCTCGTGTCGAGCATATCGAGATCCTTCACGAGCAGGTAGGTCGGTATGAGACCGCCACTGAAAAACATCGTAATCATAAGTAAAATCATTATGGCGTTGCGTCCATAAAACTTTTTGACAGATAGCGGATAGGCAAGCAGTACGGTAAACAACAAATTGATCATCGTACCGAATACCGTATAAATAATCGTATTGTAATAGCCATACATCAACTGCGAGCTGTTAAAAATCGATTTGTACGCCCGAACGCTGAATTCAACCGGAAACAGCCACACTTGACCGGAAACGACCGCACGCGGCGAACTGAACGACGAGCTGATAATATAGAGCATCGGATAAAGCACCGCAAGCGTCAGAAGCCCGAGGAAGATGTAGATGACCAGCAGGAACAGCCGATCGCCCAGCGGCTCTTTGATTTTTGTTGTTTTTTTCATCGATTATTCCCCTCCCCTTACCATAGGCTTGTCTCGGAAATTCGTTTCGCAACGAAGTTCACGGTAATCAATAAAATCAAGTTGATGATGGAGTTGAACAGGCCGACGGCGGAAGAGAAGCTGAAGTTCGCGCCGACAAGTCCGACCTTGTACACGTAAGTGGATATCACTTCGGAAGAGCTTAAGTTAAGCGGGTTTTGCATCAAATAAATTTTTTCGAAGCCTACGCCCATCACATTGCCAAGACTAAGAATGAGCATGGTAATCGTAATGGGAATAAGGGAAGGAAGATCGATATGGATAATTTTTTTCCATCTGGAGGCGCCGTCCATTTTTGCCGCTTCGTATAATGAAGGATCAACGCTGGCTAAAGCCGCGATATAAATAATCGACGCATACCCCATTTCCTGCCAAACGCCCGACCATACATAAATCGACTTGAAATATTCCGGGACGCCCATGAAATTCGTCATTTCTTTGCCGAGCATCGTAAACACCCGATCGACGACGCCGACATGCGGCGTAAGCATAAGCATGACGATCGATACCATGACAACCGTCGAGATGAAATGCGGCGCGTAAGTGACCATTTGCACCGTTTTCTTGAACATCCCCGTTCTGATCTCGTTAAGCGCGAGCGCCAGCAAGATCGGTATCGGGAAGCCTGCAAGGAGAGAGTAGAAGCTGACGCCAAGCGTGTTTTTAATAATTAGCCAAAAGTTCGGAGATTCGAAGAACGCCGTAAAATGTTTCATTCCTACCCACTGGCTGCCCCATATGCCTTGCACGACATTAAAATCCTTGAAGGCGATCTGCACGCCGACCATCGGGATGTATTTGAAAATAATTAAGTAAGCGACCGGTAAGAGAACCAGAAAGTAGAGTTCCCAATGTCTCATTATTTTGCTGGACACCGTTTGCTTGTTGCCGTGCTGTGTACTTTTCCGTAATGCTGCCTTATTGACCGCATTCGCCTGTGTATGTTCCATTTGGCATTCTCCTTTGCAGCGATTTTACGAAAGCTTAGCTTGATGTGTTGTTGCTTGTGTCCTGGCTCACACTCCGATTCTATCCCCTTTACAAAACATCCATCAATTCGTAAGTTTCTCGCACATCCCCATTTTCGATAATAGGCTGGAAATGACAATAATTTAGCGAACTTGCTGCCTTTTTTGCGTTTTTCACATATCCTTAATAATTCGCCGAATACCCGTCATCCCGCGCTGCGCAAGCAAAAAAAGAGCTTAAGCACACGGTGTCCGCATGATTAAGGCTCTTCATTGGATTATGCATTATTCGCTTCGTTTCTTTCTCCCAGCTGCTTGCGGAAGTCTCTCGGAGAGAGACCGACGACGTTTTTGAACGCTCGGTTGAACGAATTGTAATTATAGTAACCAACCTCGCCGCTGATCGATTGCATCGTTTTCTGCGTTTCAAGCAGCATCTTCTTCGCATAATCGATCCGTAAGCCGATCAGGAAGTCGACGAAATTTTCGCCGAACTCCTCTTTGAACATTTTGCTCAAATATTTGGCGTTCAGTTGGAACTTGCTGCTCAAATAATCAAGCGACAGCTCCGAATTCGCGTAGTTATGCTCGATATAGGAACGAATTTCGATAATAAGTCCTTTATTGCTGTGAGAATCACGCTGCGCATTGACTTTCTCGACCAGCATCTCGAAGATTCGTTCACTTTCATTCTGCAGCTCGTCCACCGTATCCCATCGCTTAATTAACCGCATCAGCTCATTGTGAATGTTGCGCCAGATGCTCCGATAATCCTTGGACAGCTCCATCAGCTCGCCCTCCAGATGGTGGAGGCAGAACTGCATCAAGCTTTCGATTTCTTTGCGCGGCAGCAGCGACTCTCTGATTTGAGCGTAAAACACGCCTAGGTGCTTCCTCCAATCAGCCTCGGCAAGACGAAGAGACTGTGAGAGCAAATAGATGGTTTTGAAATACTCCTGAATTTCCTGCTGCGGCCTAACGGTATCCTCTGCCGTTATGAGCCGATTAGCGCCAAGTACCGCCTTGAACTGCAAGCAATAGCTAGCTTTCTCGTACGACAGATGGATTTGCTCGACCGTCGCCGATGGTTCTCCTTGCCCGATCGTAATATTGAAGCTCACATTTTCCTCGATCCACCCGCGGCAAGCGTCGACGATTTCCTTGCTGCCCGCGATTGGTTCCTGGTCCGAAGGTATCCACAAAATAAGGGATATGCGATCGTCAGCCGTCCATTCCGCCCAAACCGAGGCTTTGTTGTTTTTGGCCGTTTCATGAATGACGCTGTATAACGTGAATTTCAGCAGCGACTGGTCTCGTTCGTTATACATCTCGGTGAACGCAAGGTACGAGTCGATTTCCATCACATAGACGACGGCGGTTTTGTCCTGTGTGTCAATATCATAGCTGCGAAGCTCAGTATCCCAATTTTTGTCGCTCATTTTCACAGTACCTTCGAGCACATTGCGAAAATGATACTTCTTTTGCATGATCAGCTTTTCCCGATATTGTTCCTGGAAGTGCTTCGTCTCGCTAACGAGACTTTCGAGCGTCGTTTGGATAAAGCCGAATTCGCCGGCAGTCTCTTTATGTGTTCCCGGAGGCTTGAGCGAATACGTATGAATGAGCGTAACGAGCTGCTGAATAGGTTTATAATTGCGTTTCGTTACATAGATTACCCAAATAATGCCGATTACCACAACGGCAATAGCAAGCACAAACCAGATGTTATAGAACGTAAGCGCAAGCTTCAAACCTTTCGTTTCTTGAATACCGCTATTAATTTGCCAACCGGTGTAAGGGGAAGTGAAAGTAGACATGATCGCCTGCGAACCGTCTCTAGAGGCAGATTTTGCGTTTGCGGACCGCGTCTCAGACTCTTCGGCCAACACGTCGTTTCCCGCGCTATCGATCATGCTGACGAAGCTGATATCCGAATTGTACATGCGGCCAATCAGCTCTTGGAACTTCGACAAGCTGACGTTCACGACAAAATACCCTTTTCTACTGTTATACGGCGCTTCCTTCACGAGCGTAATGACTTGCTTGATTTCGCTCGTATCGAACGCGCGGAACTCTCGCTTGGCCGTCCATTTTTGGTCGGCGCTTTTTTTCATCGAAAAGTTTTTGATGAAATCCGCATCCCGCAATTCCTCGATCGATCGCGGCGCGTCGCCGAGAACGGCCCCGTCGCTGAAGCGGATGAAATATACCGAGTCGATAATTGGATAGTTGAACTTCAGGTCGTCCATGACCTTAAGCGCCTGTATATTCGCGAACACATCCGTGCCGCCGCTCGTGAAGTAACGGTTAACGTCCGTATTGCTCAGAATTTCCCGGACTACACGGTAATCAATGTCCTTAAGCGACTTATCCGTAAAGTGAATGACCTGCTCTGCCAAAAATTCATTCGCTTTGACCGCTTCCCTGCGATTTTGTTCGTTCAGCGTTTGGAAGAAGACGACGAATAAAATCATCGTAACAATCGTAAAGACCGGCAAATACGACAACAACAAACGGCGAAACCACATTTTGTTCAATTCGGGTACCCCTTCCCCTTTTGCTTGTCTATCTGTTATACCCTATCCCGTACTGGAAGGACAAGCATTCGGACTGATCGTATTAATATCTGCCATCACAAGCTAGCAGATACGCCTAATACTTCAAAAAACTGACACCTTTTGTGGAGGCGTCAGTTTCTGTCTGCTATCGTTATGGAAGCAATCGGAATACATGCGCGGCAGGAGCCTGTTCCGCCTGCTCGGACAATGGCATCGCTACGCGAAGTCCGTCGTCCGTCCTCTCGAAGCGCAGCTTCTCTCCCGTATGGATAAGCTCAATGGCCGATACTTGTTCCATATATGGAATGGTGATTTCACTAGGCACCGCCATCCGGTCTTCCTCGTAAAGACGGAAAGCGTATACGATTCCTTCTTTTTGAGTAAAAGCGAATTCGCTTGTGTAATAAGGCGCGCATATTCTCGTGCCGTATACCGAATCGCCATATACGTTCATCCAAGCGCCAAGCTCCTTAATCGTCGCAATCGCGCCTTCCGGAAGCCTTCCGTCCGGCTGCGGTCCGACGTTGAGCGCCAGATTGCCGCCCTTGGAGACGACCTCGAGCAGTATGCGAACAACCTGTCTGAGCGTCTTATACTTATCCTCGTAGCGGAAGGAGAACGAAGTGCCAAGCGTAATGCAGCTCTCCCAAGGTACGCTGAGCGGCTTATGCGGAATGGATTGCTCCGGCGTTACATAGTTTTCGTAAGGACCCCCTACCGTTCGGTCCGCCGACAGCAGCCAAGGCTGCGTTTGGCGCGCGCGATCAACAAGCTCGCCTAGTCTAATATCCTGCGGCACTCTGCCGCCGTCGCGCACCCAGCCTGCATCCAGCCACAGCACGTCGATACGACCGTACTTCGATAGCAGCTCCATCATTTGCTCATGCGTGAATTGAACGAATTGTTCCCACAGCTCTGGGTGCTGCTTCGGATCGTAGGACGGTCCGCGCCACATATCATTGCCCCGCTCCATGTCCGGCGCCCAATAAGTTGGCGTATGCCAATCGGCTTTTGAGAAATAAGCGGCGATGGCTAGTCCTTTGTCGCGGAAAGCATCAAAAAGATTTTTGCATATATCGGCATATTTATGCGTATGAAACGGCGTATCCGGTCCCGTTATCTTATAATCAGTCGTCGCCGTGTCCCACATGCAGAAGCCGTCATGATGTTTTGTCGTTAGTATAAAATATTTGAAGCCGCCCTCGGCCGCGAGGTCAGCCCATAGCTCCGGCTGCAGACGGACCGGGTTGAACGTTTTGTTCAAGCCGAAGTATTGGCGCTTCAGCTCTTCGCTGTCAACTCCCCAATCGATGCCGTCTCTCGACCAGTCGCCGTCCTCGTCGCTAAGCGCCCATGATTCTACAACGCCAAGCTGCGAGTAGGGGCCCCAATGCATCATAATGCCGAGCTTTTGGTCCTTGAACCACTCCAATCTCTCGAGAAGAAGCGGATCGCTTGGTTTCACCCATTCTTCCTCGCTGCTGTAATTGTGTACGCCGTTGTGCACCTCGTCGGCAGCTTCCTCTGTCTGTCCAACTTGCTCCGCTTGAAGTATTTCCTCATTGCTCATATTCGTCCGTTCCTCCCTAATGGTCGCGATTCACTCGGCTCGCGGTATCATGCTGCCGCCTTGCTACCATTAGGTATAGTACATATATGAAGATACCCGCAATTCGCATGTTTCGCTGCAATTGCCGTTTTTCGTTAACGCTTTGTAAAGACAGGCGGTTTTATTAAAGTTACCTATTTTCCACTAGGTTGCTTTTTTCAAGTTGAAACGGCTAAGGCCGTCCTTTGGCGGCGTGGCGCGTTTCATTCCGGAGAAATATAAGCATAGTATAAGCATCCCATTTTATACTTTCTTATATTTCGAGAATAACCAAAAACCGCCTCATTAGCGTCCCGGAATCGAACGCAATGAAGCGGTCTATACGTTTACCATTTCGTAGTTGGCCGAAATACTGCTATTCGTTACGGTTCAGCCGAAACACCGCTTTATTCTCCCCTACGATGACACCGCCATCATTGCGAAAAGCTTTAGGGGCGAGTGCGTATAAACGATCGATCGTCTCCTGATTACGATAGCCGATCTGCTCTAGAATTGATGCGATGATCGTTGGCCAGGCATCCTCTGAGCCGTCGAGCACCTTCAAGGCAAAAGCGATCCGTTCGTCGCGCAAGGCGAACCCGTATATGCCCTTCGCTCCGCCCTTAGCTGCGATATTCGGATCCTTCAGCAGAATCGAACAGATAAACCAAGGAGCCGAGACCATCTCAGCATGCTCATTCATGAGCCTCCCGATATGCCCGGCTGCCCGGCTCGCCCCCTCATCCGCAATGAGATCCGGGCAAGCAAGCTTCAGAAACATCCGGGCAATATGGTTGAGCGGCAGCGCATGAACGGGAAAGCCGCAGCCGTCGATGCCGACGCGGATGCTTTCCTTCGGATAATCGGCCATATCGGCTATCGTGTCCAGCACATCGACCTGCGCCGGATGCTGCGATTCGCCGTAGCCTTCGAGAGGATAGCCTTTCTGCTTGCTGTAAGCCAGAATGCCCATATGCTTGCCCGAGCAGTTATGATAGAGACGGCGCTTCGGCTTGCTGGCCAATAGCATCTCATCCCTCGCAGCCGGGCTAAGCGGATGCGAGGGAGAGCAGATTAACTGCTCCTCGCCGAGGCCAAGCTTGGCCATCATCGATTCCAGCGCCTCGACATGATACGGCTCCGCGCGATGGGATGCCGTCATGATTGTACACTCCTTATCGGTCAACCCGAACGCTTCAGGCGTTCCATGAACGAAAGCCGGAATCGCTTGGAACGGCTTGGCCGCGGAGCGCAAATAAGCCATCCATTCCGGATCGCCTGCGCTATAGACGATATTGCCATGCTCGTCCACGCCGCATACATGTCCGAAATGAATATTTTCGATATGTCCCCCGCGGTACTGCTCTGCTAATCGAACTGCGGTTTCCACCTTGCTCCAACTCCCTCCCGTTACATGGATAACAGCGACTTCAACTTGTTCTCTTGCATCAGCTTATACACGAGCTCGGCGAACAAGCTGTTGGCCCAAGCGAACCATGGCCGAGTAAATTGTTCCGGATCGTCCACATGGAAGCCTTCGTGCATATAGCCCGTACCCGCATCCGTATCCATAAGCATACGCAGCAGCTCCGCAATCTCTGCATCGTCGGTCGACGTGAGCGCCTGCATGGAAAGGCCTATCGGCCAAATGTAGCGGGCAGGCGTATGAGGACTGCCGATTCCTCTGGCATGCACGCCTTCATAGTAATAGCGATTATACTTGCTAAGAATAAATGCTCTTGTATTTAAATAAATCGGGTCGTCCTTGTCCGTATAACCGAGATACGGCATAGCCAGCAGGCTTGGCACGTTCGCGTCGTCCATCAGGTTGTAGTTGCCGAAGCCGTCGGTCTCATACGCATAGATGTCGCCGAATACCGGATGGCGGTAAATCCCGTAGGTTTGGATGCCGAAATCGATTTCCTCGCGGAGCGTCGATGCTTCGAGCTTCAACTGCTCATCGCCATAGACGGTCTCCGCAATCTCTTCCATATAGCCGAGCACGACGCTAGCGAACATATTGGCTGGTATCAAATACCCGAACGTGCACGCATCGTCGCTTGGCCTAAAGCCCGACCACGTCATGCCCGTATAGTTAACGGGCATCCCCATTCTGTCGTTGCGCAGCGTATCGCTCTTCGGACCCGTCGTACGCGCGAAGCGGTACGGCGATTGCTCGAAATGCCGCTGCTCCGTGCGCCACAGATCGATGATCGTCTTCATCGTCTTCTTGTAGGCTGAATCGAACAAGGAGGTAATGCCCGTCTCCTTCCAATACAAATAGCTAAGCTGGATCGGATAACATAAGGAATCGATTTCGTATTTGCGCTCCCACACCCATGGATTAAGCTCGGTCAGGTCATCCTCGTATCGATTGTCGTTGTCCTCTTCGTTGAAGGCGTTCGCATACGGATCGATTCCGATGCAAAGGATTTGCCGCCGCACGAGTCCTTCGATCATACGCTGCAATTCCTGATCTCCCCCGGCCAGCGGTAAGTAATGTCTGACCTGTGCGCTTGAATCGCGCAGCCACATAGCCGGAATATCGCCGGTAAATACGAACGTCGTAGCGTCCTCGAGCAATCGTGTTGTCGTCTCCAGCGTATTCGGAAAACATTGTTTAAACAGCTTTAGCAGCTTCGGATTGCCCGACAGCTCCTGTTCTGCCTGCTCCAGGCAGCTCCTAACGGATTGCGGTAAGCTCATGATGTGGGTCTCCTCTATGTTTATTCCGCCTTGGCGGCAATCAGATTCGCTTTGGCGACAGCTACTTTGGACGCTGAAACAAAGCTGCGTCCCTGCTCGTCCCGTTCCCGTACGCCGGTTCCCATATGGATTTCGTCAACTCCGGTCGCTCGCACGAACGGGATAATCGATTCGATCGCGAGGCCGCTGCCCGGCATAAATACGATTCCGTACCGCTTAGCAGCTTCGCGCAACTGTACGACCTCTTTCATTGCAGTCCGTACATCGGGCTTGCCGCCGGAGGAGAGAACTCGGTTAACCTCCTTGAACTCGGTTAACTCCTTCAAGCTTGCCTCGAGGTCCGGCGTATCATCGATCGCTCGATGGAAGGTGACCGGTAAGCCATCGGCGGCTTTCATAAGAAGACGCATCGCTGCCTTATCGATGTCTTTGCTTGCCTCAAGAGCGCCAAGGACAAAACCGTGGGCACCGACCCGGCGCAGTGCATCCATATCGCTGACCATCGCCAGCAGATCGCCTTGGTCGTAACAAAATGAACGGCTATGCGGGCGAATCATGACATGCACGGGGATTCGAACGGCTTCAATAATGATTGCCGCCATACCGACACTCGGCGTCAGCCCGCCTTCGGACAACGCGGCGACCAGCTCAATCCGATCGGCGCCGCCCGCTTCGGCCGCGACTGCGTCAGCGACTGTTTCTGCAATTACTTCCAACATCTCTGTATAACTCCTTTCATTCTCCGTAGACGGCGAACGACCTAATGAAGGGCTCGCCTTCGCTTTCCAGTACGGTAAGTCGATAGCTCTCCGAATGAATCGGTACGGCGAGCGTATCGATTTTTTTATGACCGATGGCGCTTCCGCTTGCAATCCGTATCCATTGACCGTCAATCCATGCTTCTGCTATATAACTTCGAACGCGCTCGCCTTGCGTGATATCTTCCATAAGGACAAGTCGCTTAACCGCTTTGCCGGGAGGAAGCTGAACGACCGTGGAACGACCCTCTCCGTTACTCTGCCCTAGCGGATTGCCGAAACGCCGCCTCAGCTCGCTGCCGAATTCCGCCAAGCGTTCCGCTTCCTCTTCCAGGAACAGTCCCCTATTATCAGGTGCGACGTTTAGCAGCAGTGTGGCGCCATGTCCGACTGATCGCTCATACAGATCGACCAGCTCCTCAAGGCTGCGCAGCGGCGTCTCGTCGTTCGGATGCCAGAACCAATGGTTGCCGCGAATCGGCACGGGACATTCGGCAGGCACCCATGCCGGCGTCTCCGGCAGCCACGCTGTCATATCATTCGTGAACATGCTGACCCTCGCCGCTTCCGCCGCGTTCCAGCACGGATATGGCGCGAAGCCGTCTTCGTTGCCGACCCATCGCACCGTTGGCGCTCCCATGTTGAATACCATTGCATCCGGTTGGTACTTTCTCACGAGACCCATAATACGGGGCCAATCATACGTTCTGCCCTCAGAGCCCGCGCCATCGAACCATATTTCGACGAGCGGTCCATAGCCGGTAAGCAGCTCTGTCAACTGCTCGCAATAAACGTCGTCATAGGCAGCCACATCCGCATATCTAGAATCGTGGCGGTCCCATGGCGATATATAAATGCCGAAGGGCAAGCCTGCCTCGAGGCAAGCATCCGCGCATTCCCGCACGACATCGCCTTTGCCGTCACGCCACGGACTGGACTTGACCGAATAATCGGTCGTCTTCGTAGGCCATAAGCAGAAACCGTCATGATGCTTGGCCGTCAGCATGAAATAACGGAAACCCGCATCCTTGGCACTACGAACCCATTGCTGCGCATTCAATGCCGACGGGTTGAAGGCGGCAGGGGAGTCATCCCCTGCTCCCCATTCACGATCACAAAACGTATTTAATCCAAAGTGGCAAAACATGCCGAGCTCCAAGTCCTGCCATGCGGCTTGCTGCCGCGACGGCTTCGCGCGCTCCATCTCTACCATCGATTTTCCTCCGTTCATTCTCGGTAATTAATGACCACCGCTAACGTTGATTTGGACTTCCTCCGGTCTATAAACGGCCAATAGCCTGCCGCTAGCATCCGCAGCGAACATGACGGTCCTCTCCTCCTCCAAGCTGAACGAATACGAGCAGCAGGTTACGGGGTCAGTGATTTCCACTTCCGCTCGGTTCGCATACTCCGAGACGAAGATATACAACGCACCTTCTTGGAAAGCAAGCTTGCGACCATACACACCGGGCAGCTCGCCTCCCTTCAGCCAAAGCATCTCAGCCTCCACGCCGGCATGGTCTATCGCGTAATCGTACACCTGCGCGAGCGACTCGGTACGTTCGTTCAGCTCGATCGGCAGCGGACACCATAGCAGCGTCCCTTTACCCACTTTCTTGGTCGTCAGGGCAGTGGCCGACAACCCGCCTTCATCAATCATGCCGATTTCCTTGAACACCTCTGCGAGCCTGTTCCGGCCGAACGATACGGGAATGAGTCTTCCCTCCAGCTCCAGCGCCTCCTCGCGCAGCACGTTTCCAACCTGCGTTGCGCCTAGCAGCCCGATCATTCTTTCCGTCGGCCGCCAATATTCGTCGAGACTCATCGGCCCCGTGAATAGAAGCGTTCCGCCATGCTCCTTCGTATGCTTCAGAAGCAGGCTAAGGGCATCACTGCTGAAATTATGCGGACTTGGTACGATAATCAGCTTCGGCGGCTGGGCGGACAGCGATTCCAGCTGATATTCGCCCATCGCCCTGAACGGCTGCTTCAGTTCATAAGCCATCGTTCGTGTCAGCTTCGAAGTCGCTTCAAGCGCAAGACTGCGCGCGGAGAAGTCGTTCGAATAAGGATAGACGACAACGGTCTCCTCCAAGCGGCGACCTTCGAACAAGTGGCCGATCTGCCCCATAAAGCGGCCGAAATCGTATGAAATGTCGGCTTCAGGCTTCTCCGTGCCATCCGCTCTGACGGCTCCGATATTCGACTCGTTGACGTTGTTCATATAGAAATTGATATTCCACACCCATTGCACAGCACCTGCTGCGCCCGTCGCGAACGCATAGGCATACTTGCGCTCCAGCATATTTCTCAATTCTGTCTCGGTTCGCTTCGCCTTTCCGTCCGCCGTCTCGACGTACATCAGGCCGGTTTCCTGCACGAGGCAAGGCTTATTCGGGCTTTTGGCGAATACGCCGTCCCAGATCAAATCATCCATCTGCCACCAGGAGTGCATATTCGTATAATCGACCTCGGCCTCATAGAAGAAGGGAGAAGGGCGCTGGCCGGCAAGCGCTTCGTCTTGACCGACCGTAATGAGCTGCTTCGGCTGAATGCGCCTAATGACGCCGCCAAGCTCGCGAGCCCATCTATTATGCATCTCCATTGTGAAAAGGCAGTAATCCAGCCAAGCTTGGTTACGGCTCGGATGAATCGGCGTTGTATAGAAGTTGATTTCTTCCTTGCGCGGCGGAGCCGCAGCTTCAAAAGAGGGCAGCTCCAGCGGCGTTCTGTTCCACCGCTCCTGCAACAACCGGATATCGCCTTCA
This sequence comes from Paenibacillus sp. YIM B09110, assembly GCF_037167145.1. Taxonomy (NCBI): domain Bacteria; kingdom Bacillati; phylum Bacillota; class Bacilli; order Caryophanales; family Paenibacillaceae; genus Paenibacillus; species Paenibacillus sp. YIM B09110. Next base: position 217,176 of record NZ_JBANSP010000008.1, read on the forward strand.
TGACGCTCTGACAACCAGCGGGAGAACTGCTCTTTCTCGTAACGGTCGCCGCTCGTTTGAGGTCCGCTGAACGTCTTGTCCGGCCGGAACATCGACGGCTCGTTAATGAGATCCCAATGAACATGCATCGAACGGGCATGGCGCTCTACGATTGCTGCGATGAACCGCTTCTGCGCTTCGATGCTGCGCGGATCGAGATAAGGATTCACGCCCTCCCATGCTTCCGGCGTAAATGCAAAAAACGTAAAGGTCAGCTCGAGGCCGTGTTTTTTGGCCGTTAGCAGGAAGGCGTCAATCGCCCGCATGACCTCCTCCGAAGGATGTCCGTCCACGAACATCGCCTGCCGCCATGCTGTCCATATGCCTGTTCTTATATAGTTGATGCCTGCCTTCTTCATCTGCGCCATGTCTTTGTCCCAGACCGCCGCGTTCGGCATGAACAAAAACTTGCGCGCAACGTCGGATGACATGTATGTCATCCCTACAATCGGCATCGGCTTGCCCTGTTTGCGGAAATAATCGCGGTCGCAGGCAAGCGGTTCTCCTTGCTCCAGCAGCTCTGCATCCCAGCCCCAGAACCCTTGGCGGAAAGTTCGTTTCTCGCCTTCGCTCGATAGGGCAACGCATTCGGCCGCATAATAGCCGGGCTCTACCGTTATTGGAATCGGAAGCCGAATTGACGCAGGCTCGCGCGTCGCTTCAATCTCCGCTTCTCCCGTCCATACCCGCTGCATCGTTCCGCCTGCTTCTTTGGCCACAGCGATATGAAATTGCCAAACAACAGAAGGCTGCCGTTCGGTTTGCCGTATCTCAGCTTGAGTCTGCAATTGCGGTTGCGAATGTGCGGGGTGTCTTCCAAGCGCTTGCAGCTGCAACTTGAACGCCGGACGCTCGCCCGGCTCGTAGCAGCCGTAATTCGTTTTGAACCAGATTTCGGTAACGCCTTTGGCACAATAGTTGTTCCAATCACGGATAGCGGCCGCGCCCCCTTGCGACCAGAAACCGAATTCGATGATCTGGTTGACGAACAGCCACCTGCCGCCCGCGAAATCACCTTTCGTGTTTTCCATCAGAACGACTGGAGCGCATACTTCCCGGTTATCAGACGTCATCCCTTTGAGCATCGGGTATATATGTACGTCCATCGGGCCGCTTGTGCCTCCCTGCCCAGGCTGATCGTCCGCTTTCGTCGCATGAAGCACGAAGCCGACGGTCGGTTGCACTTCGAAGAGCCGCTCCTTGCCCGCGAACAGCGGAATATCCTCGTTAGCTGCATATCGCTCGACCTTAGCAACGTCGACCGCAAGCATCTCGTGAATGTTCAATGCCTGATGATAGGCCGTCTGGACGGGCTCTGTACGCCAACGTCCGCCGTCTAGATAAACAGGGATGCGCAGCGGTTCTCCGCCGATATGAACAAGCGCGCCGCCGCGTTTCAAGAAAGATAGAATAGACGACCAAGCTTCCTTAGGCACATATTTGCCGTGCAAATAGACGAGGCTATCCGCCTCCTCAAGCGCTTCGGCGAGTCCTTCCGCACCGATTACCTTGCCGATCTTCGCCAGTTCGGACACTTGCTGTCCACTCGGCCTTACCCCTTCATATGGAAACGATGCATCGTAAAATAGAATTGACTGTTTCATTTGCATTGCCCTGATTTCCCCTTATCCCTCATTCGTTCCGTTCAATACATGGTTATCCGTTAATCGAATAGACGGCTCCTTCATCCCATGTTGCTCGAATACGATTATTTCATTAACTCCCTTACGAAGCAGCGGAGCAGGTACATACAATGTTTGTTGCGGCCCTCTGTTCCAATAACGTCCCAGGTTGAACCCGTTCACGTAGACGACCCCTTTCGTCCAGCCGCTCATATCAATGAACGTATCGGCAGGCTGCTCGATAGGAAGATTCGCTCGGTAGAAGGAAGGCTGATTGTGCTCTTCAACCGCGCCATAAGCGAGCTGTGACAGCTCGTCGAGCGGAAGCGGATGTATCGTCCAATCGAACAGAAACTGAAAGCCTAGCCTTACCCCTTCGGTAATGCCCTTGCGGTCCTTCAAGTAAGGTCCATAATTGACCCGGCCCATATTTTCGACAAGAATACGCAGCTCGGCTCCGCCTTCCGGTACTTCAATCGATAAGGTCTGCTCCATCGTCGCACGCTCGATCACGCCGATGAAAGCATCGTTCACGAAGACAAGCGCGCGGTCTCTTACTTCCTGCAAGTGAAGCTGCTCCATCGGCCTCGGCCCCGTGATATGAGTCGTGTAGCAGATGAAACCATAGCTTTGCCCCACCTTCTCCATCGGCAGCGGCACCGGAGAGCGAACCGCTTCGGACAGAGCATTCAATTGCCCGAACAGATTCGCCTGCTCCTGCATCTCGACTCGCCCGTAGGCAGCCCGCTCCGCCGGAGCAGGCAGCATGCCATGAAGAATATCTGACGATTGACCCGCATGACGGGCAAGCACCTCGCTCACAGCCTCGTATTTCGCCGTGGGCTGCCCCGTTTCATCGAGCGGCGCGTCGTAATCGTAGCTTGTCGCCGTCGGCTCGTAATGGTTGTACAGCTGGCAATTCGCCCCGTTGTAAAAGCCGAAGTTTGTTCCTCCATGGAACATATAGAAGTTGACAGAAGCTCCCGCCTCGAGCATCTCGCTGAACACGGAAGCAACGTCGTCCGCCTCCCGCGTATGATGCGGCTTGCCCCAATGATCGAACCAGCCGTTCCAATATTCCATGCACATAAGCGGCCCTTCAGCTTCGTATTCGCGCAGCTTCGCGAAGGAGGACACCGGACTGGAACCGAAATTCGCGGTGGCCAGTACGCCGGGAACACTTCCGCCCTGCAGTAACGCGTCAGTCGGTCCGTCCGACGTAAAGAGCAGCACATCGATGCCTCTGCTTACCATCGCTTCCTTCAAATAGTGCAAATAACGGCTGTCATTGCCGTAGCTTCCATATTCGTTCTCGATCTGCATCGCGATAATCGGGCCGCCCTGCGTGCATTGATACTTCGCAAGCCTTGGCAGCAATTCGTCGTAATACGCATCGATTCGATCGAGGAACGGCTTGTAGTAGCAGCGAAGCTGCATATCCGAGTCTGCAAGCAGCCAGGCTGGCAGACCGCCGAACTCCCATTCCGCGCAAATATAAGGGCTTGGGCGGACGATAACGAATAACTCCAGCTCAGCCGCTGCACGCAGGAAACGCTCGATGTCGGCCATGCCGTCGAACCGATATTGACCCGGCTTCGGCTCGTGAAAGTTCCATGGGACGTACGTTTCCACCGTATTGAAGCCGCAAGCCTTCAGCTTCAGCAAGCGGTCGCGCCAATACTCGGGCACGATCCGGAAATAATGAACAGCGCCCGAAACGAGTCGAACGGGCTCATTGTCATAAGTAAAGACGTTTTCTCTTACCTCGAAAATGCCCATTATACGGTCAGCTCCCAATAAGCGATCTTTTTGCGATTCCAAGTATAGGTAACGTACAGCTTGGCTCCCGCTTCCGCGATGGATGGATACGAGAACTCGCCCTCTCCCTCTTCCATAACGAGCGCCTGCTCCCATGTCTCACCGTTGTCGCCGGATAAGCTTACGACGAGCGGCGTTCTCGGCCCCCAATTGGAGCCGACCGGGTTATGCGCAAGCGCCAGCTTGCCGTCAGCCATCCGTACGACATCAATGCCGCTGTTATTGTTAGGCAGGGTTGTCGGATAAGCGGCGCTCCAAGTGACGCCGCCATCGTTTGAATCACTGCGGTAGATGCTGCCTTCCGTACTTCGAAGCAGCATATGCACATGATCCGGCGCGGATTCCCACAGTGCAGGCTGGATGACGCCTCTGCCCGGCTCGCGCGGAATGTCCATCGCAATCGTCTCGCTCGGCTTCCATGTCTGCCCGCCATCCGCAGATCGGTCCACGAACGCCTCCCACGCCTCCTGCTCCAGCGAAGCCGGAGCGAGCCAAACGCCGCTTTGGAGCTTGATCGGCTTATTGCGCACAGGCCCCCGCCCCCCGCGATCGCCGGCAACGAGCTCGGAAGGAGCCGTCCAAGTCAGTCCTCCGTCTTGTGACACGATGTAGCGTGTATACCATTCCGAGAACGTATGCCCAACTTTGTAGTACAGGATTAGCTCCCCAGGCTCCGCCTCGAACAACACCGGATTCCAATGAGGCAATCCCTCTTCCTCGGCTGCTTTCACCGGCGGCGACCATTGATCATCTATATAACGCGACATCCATATATTCACATCCGGATCACCCTCGCAGATGCCGCCGAACCATGCAGCAACGGAGCTGCCGCTAGCCAGCCTTACCACCGTAGAAGCATGGCAACTGCCGAATGGAGCGTCTCCTTCAAACACATAACTTTTTGTACCGTTGATTACGACCATATGCAGCCTCCTTGCGTACACATTTCTCTAACTGCTCTGACCATAATCGGTTTTCATTCTTCGCTCAACGGGAAATATTCGGGTTATTATCGATTTTCCAAAATCAAGAGGGCTTCCAGAGGGAATAAAGAAGAGCTTGCGACTTCACCATTTTCTTCAAGCGAGGCAGAAGACGAAAATCGTGAAGTGCAGGGCGAATTTCGTGAAAAATTACGCAAACAACGGCCAAGGTAAAATAATCTTTACTAAAAAAAGAGAGGAAAGCCCGCACGGCGCACACCGTCCAGGCTTTCCTCTCTTCTTACACCCTATATCGCTCGCATTCGATTGTTTCTAGGATTATGCTCGACTTCCGCAAGTCCTAACTGCTCCATTAACGGCGGGACGTACATGCCGAACCGGCCGCGAAAGCCTTTTTTGATCCCATACCATCCGCCTATCGGATTGTCGATTGACCTTGCCCAAGCTTCAACAGTTCCTTCCTTCGCCGGCTTCTGTTCGTCTGCGCTGCCCAGCTCTATCCAATCGCCATGCTGTTTCAGCATCGCGTGCAGGTCTTCAATACATCGATAGTCATAATGCAAGACAGTCTTGCCAACCGTACATACGAGAATCGCCTTGCCGTCCTTCTCATCCTTATACATCTCATAATCAGACGAGCGAGGCGGCGTTTGCAGCTTCCAAGGCTGTTCCTTCGTTCCCAATGCTTCAGACATAACCATTCTCCTTAGCGAGTTGTTGGCTTTCATGTCTATACTATATCACAGCAAGAAAACGAAGCCGAATTCGATATTCATTAGGCGAAATAAAAAAAGACCTCTTGTTCAGCCAATATAGCTTGCTGAGGAGAGGTCTGTACTTCCAATGATGATACCGTTAAGTGTTTTCCGCTTTCTTACGGGTTCTTCCCAAACGATGCATAATATCTTTGCCTGTCGGTGTTTGCGCTAGCCCGCCGCCCGCCGTCTCACGATGCTTCTCCGGCATGGATGATCCGACTTCCAGCATAACCTGGATCACCTCGTCGGAAGGAATGACGCTGCGAACGCCCGCCAGCGCCATATCGGCCGCAGCCAGCGCCGTAACTGCGCCGAAGCCATTGCGTACAATACATGGAATCTCTACGAGGCCGCCGACCGGATCGCAAATAAGGCCTAACGAGTTTTTGAGCGCAAGTCCGACTGCATGGACGGCCTGGGCGGCATTTCCCCCTCGGAGCTCTGCAAGTGCGCCCGCAGCCATGCCTATCGCGGAGCCTACCTCGGCCTGGCAGCCTCCCTCGGCTCCGGATACGAAGGAATTGTTCGCGATGACGTAACCGATCGCTCCCGCAGCAAACAAGCCGTATGTCATTTTCTCGTCCGTCCATCCGAATCGTTCCTGACAGCTTACGAATACGCCCGGAATAATACCGCAAGAACCAGCCGTCGGCGTCGCAATGATCCGGCCCATTGAAGCGTTCACCTCGGAGACGGCAAGCGCATAAGCCATCGCGTCCCCCGCTATTCCAAGGCTTGGCACCGCCTGCTCGTTGTAAGCGGCAACGCGCTGTGCGTCGAGTCCGGTCAACCCGCTGCGGGAAGTCGTATTCTGCGTCAGCCCCCGATGCACAGCATCCTTCATGACGGAATAATACTCCAACATCGTAGCGAACTCTGCTTCGGGAGTTCGACCCGATTCCTTGGCCTGCTCCGCCAGCATCAGTTCTCCAATGGATACGTCCTCCTGCGCGCAAAGCAAAGCCAGTTCATTCAAATGGGCAAATCTCATTCGCGTCTCTCCTCTCTGCTGCTATGCGACCCTCGCTTCCCTCAATCAACCGTTCAAGTCGATAATGTGAATGGTATGCACAGCTTCGCATTGCTCTAGTTGTCGTATGATCGTCGTCGTAATCGGCGTATCGAGCTCCAATACGGTCAACGCATCGCCGCTGCGGCTTTTGCGATCCACCGACATATAGCCAATATTGGAATGCTGCTGCTTCAACGCCTGCGTAATGTCGGCAATCACGCCGGGCCAATCGGAATGAAAGATGACGAGCGTCGGATAGATTCCCGTCATTTTCACATGGAAGCCGTTAATTTCAACGATCTCGATGTTGCCTCCGCCGATGGAAGTGCCGACCATATCTAATGATCGGCCCGCTTCCGAACGCAGCTTAATCCTTGCCGTATTGGGATGGGGATAGAGCCCCTTCCCTTCCGCAAACCGAACAATCACGCCAGCCTCTGCAGCCAAATCAATGGCGTCCGGAATTCGCGGATCGTCCGTCGCGTAGTCTAGAATTCCGCCAACGATGGCGCAATCTGTCCCATGTCCCGCATAAGTAGCCGCGAAGGAGCCGTAGAACGTAACCTCCGCTTCGGCAGGCTGCTCTCCGAGCAACTGCCTTGCCGAACGGCCGATCCGAGCGGCGCCTGCCGTATGCGAGCTTGAAGGACCTACCATCGCCGGACCGATAATGGAGAACACGTCTTTAAACCGCATAGGCTTTAGGCGGCTCAACGCCGGCAGGTATCGGACTTACATAAGACTCCCCGTCGAGTCGCGCCGCAAGCTCCTTCTTCGCCTCGGTAATCAGCTCCGGACGAAGAAGCGCTTCGACCGCCGTGCTCGCCATTGTCTTGCCGGCGAGCAGCATCCCTTTGTGCGCATAGGAAGTTTTGCCCTGCGCCACGGTTTGCCAAGCATGGATCGGAGTGCCGTACGTCCAAGTTGCCGTAACGCACTGGGCCGTCGGTACATTCCAGCTTACGTCGGCAACATCCGTCGATGCCGGCATTACGACCATATGCTCCGCGTAAGGCATTATCGTCGCGGATAAAGGATGCTCGGACAAATAAGCCGCTGCCGATTTGCCAACCTGCTTGGCGGCAAAACTGATATCCTCTTGCGGAATCGAAGCGTAAATCGCTTTAGCGAAGCTTTCTTCTTCCTCTGTATAAACGGGAACGCCTAGCGCAGACAAATGACCATGCATCGCTTTCTCCAGCGTCACGTTAGGTATTAAATTCGATGTCGCTCCTTCCACGATGAATTCCGTGCTCGTTTCCGTCATCAAGGCCGCGCCCTTCGCTATATTTTTCACGCGCTCGAAGAGCTCGCTTACCTGTTCGGACTTCGGAGCGCGGATTAAATAAACGACCTCTGCCTCCGCCTGCACGACGTTCGGCGAATGGCCCCCGCTGTTCGTTATCGCATAATGAATACGGGCTTGATCGATCATATGCTCGCGTAAATAGTTGACGCCGACATTCATCAGCTCTACCGCGTCCAGCGCGCTTCGGCCCAAATGCGGCGTTGCTCCGGCATGAGCGCTCCGCCCTTTGAAACGAAAATAAACATGTACGTTAGCGAGAGACGACATATGCATAACCCCGTTCGAAGATGCCGGATGCCAGCAAAAGGCGCTATCCACATCGGCGAATAATCCGGCCTTCGCCATAAACGCTTTGCCCGAGCCCGTCTCCTCCGCAGGACAACCGTAATAACGTACGGTTCCGGTCAAGCCATGAAGCTTAATATAGTCCTTAACAGCGACGGCTGCCGCAAGCGAACCCGCTCCTAACAGATTATGTCCGCAGCCGTGACCGTTGCCTCCGGGAACGAGCGGCTCGTACGACGCCGAACCGGCTCTCTGACTCAAATTCGCCAGTGCATCGAACTCTCCCAATATCGCGATAACGGGCTTGCCTGATCCATAGTCGGCGACGAATCCCGTATCCAACCCGCCAACGCCCTTCTGTACCTTGAATCCTTCTTCCTCCAGCGCCTCGCACACGATCTGCGACGACCGCGTCTCTTGGAAGCTCGTTTCGGGATTATCCCATATTTGATCGCTAACGCGGATAAATAAGTCCTTTTTGCTATCGATAAGCTCGGAGATTTGTTTCGTCAATTCCATTGTATCCACCTCTTATATATGAATTTAAGATTGAATGAGCGAAGGCGCTGTATCGGGAGACTCTTCCTTCCGGCCCCGTGCTGTAATTAACGCAATGGCGCACAAGACCGCGAAGCCGATCAGCATCGTGAATGCCGCCGTATAAGAACCCCCAAAAGCTTGTACCATAAATCCGATCAGCATCGGCGTAAGGAAGCCCGCCAACTGCGCTCCGGTATTAATGAAGCCATTCGCCGATCCTACGATTGAAGCAGGCATTGTTTTGAGTGATTGAGAGGCAATAAGCGTAATGATAAACGATGCAAATATCGTAACGACGCTCTGATACGCAATGAACAACGTCGTTGTTGCCGCATTGGCCATCAAATAAAGGAGAATGCCCGTACCAATACTTAATAGCGCAGCTACTATTTTATCCGCTCCTTTCGTCAGGCGATCAAGCACATAGCCGCTGAATATCATGCCGAAAATGCCAACGAAAGCCGGGATTGCCGATAACAAGCCGATAGCCTTCAAGTCAAGTCCGCGCGCTTCCATCATATAGGTCGGCATCCAAGCGCTAAGCCCCCAGTTAATGGCGTAAATGCTAAAGTAGGCAATGAACAAATTCCAAATCATCGGCGTTTTTAGCACCTCTTTAAGCGGTGCTTTAGCCGCTTTGGGCCGAGCTGAGATCATCCCTTCTTCAGGCGAAGCTTTGGCTGGCTCCTTCAGGAAAAAATAAAATAAGAAACCCACAATAAGACCGGCACCTCCAATAATATAGAACAAAGAACGCCAGCCAATCGTGCCCATCGCCTGCGTCGTAAGAATCGGCGTGAAAATACCGGCAATCGTGGCAGAGGACAACATAAGCGACATCGCGCGACTGCGCTCGTTCAGCGGGAACGTCGCGGCAATCGCCTTCGATCCGGAAGGAAAATAGCCGCCCTCGGCGATGCCGAACAGGAAGCGAATGACGACCATCGACGCGAGCGACCAAGCGAGACCAGTCATGCCCGTGAAGATGGACCAAATAATAATAGAGAACAAGATGACTTTGCGAAAACCGAACTTATCGGCGAGCGCCCCGCCCGGCATTTGCATAATCGCATAGCCGAGGAAAAAACTGCTGAGCAACATCCCTTGCTGGGACGGATTCAAGCCCAAGTCCTTCACGATATCGAGCACCGCGTAGTTCATGACGAACCGATCAATATTACCGAGCAGCCAGCCTGCGAATAACAGAATCAATATGACATATTTCGTTTTGCCCGTCGTACCCGTTGTCATCTGCCTCATCCTCTCACCTGTCTATATGTGATGAATTCTTTCATGAATTAAAGATACCTAAAATAGCACTACTCCTTCAATGTATAAAGGTCTATAATTTATATTAAACATATAGATATATGTACATCGACATTCAAAAAGAAAGGGGTTACAAAGTTTGACCGAAAAATTTATGTTAGATTATATGACATATATAGACTACAAGGGCAACTATCAGATTTGGTTAAGCGTAAAAGGTGAACCTTTCCGGTTCGTTGAGAGCAAAGGCGATGAGCCTTTGCTGCCGCCAACCGAAGCCCCTTCACTTATTCAGCAGCCTGCCATTATCGTAACAAACGGGAGCGGCAGCGACGTTTGGTTTACCTTCCAACACAACTGCAAAATCGTTGTCCGTTGTTTCCAATCTATAGCATGGACCGAGCAAGAATGTTTCATGCTATCCCGCTGCCTATACCCGTATTATGCGGAGCGGCAGCTTGACCGGCAAAACCATATTTTGAACAAAATGATGGAAAGCATCCGCCAGATGACGTCGGTACTTGAGCTTGAGGAGCTGCTTACGCAAATACTAAGCAATGCGCTGGCCGTCATCCCCGTTGCGGACATGGGTGTGCTTTGGATGTTCGATGACGAGCTCGATGTGCTCACTGCGAGAGCCTTCGCCGGGCAGTTCAACGAAAGCGTGCGACATATGAGGATGAAGTGCGGAGAAGGCATCATAGGCATGACTTACGAGGATGGAATTCCCCGTCTTTACCGAAATATGGACGACATTATTAAAGACTCCATGACGATGTCCGCGGACAACATGGAGCATTTGATGCACTCCAATCAATTTACCGAGCTTAAGTCGATAGTCAGCGTGCCGATCAAAGTCGAGGGCAAAAGGGAATGCGTACTCATCGTTTATCAAAATGGAGCCGAGCCCCTTCTAACAGAAGAAGACATGGGACTGCTCCAGAGCTTCTCCGATCAAGTGACAATCGCGCTTACTAACGCCCGTTTATACGACGGCTTAAGTAAACAAAACAGACTCCTGATGAAACGGGACGAAATCCATCGGACGCTTATGCAGCTGTCGCTCCAAAACAAAGGCGCGGAAACGATCGTACGCGAATTGGGACGCATGAGCTCCCTGCCGCTCCTATTTTTCGATATGCTGGATGATACCCGCTACCCGATACGCAAGAACCTCGATTCCCGTTTCTCCATGGACGAGCTCGAGAGGCTGGCTTCGGGAAGCAAGCAGCCGATTGTCCATCCTATCCATGCGGCAGCCGGAAGCAATGCGCTACTCTATATTCATCCTATTTATGCGGCTAACGCCTGTCTTGGATTTATTGCGATTGAGCTGCTGCAAGAGCTTACCCCGTTGAATCAGCTCATCATGGAGCAGGGGAGTTCGATTTTGGCGCTTGAGCTCGTGCGCAAGCAGTCATTATCCGAATTTTATTACAAAAAAACGAATGATGAATTCAACGAGCTGCTGCTGCAAAAAGATTCGGGAACGCTGCGACGCAAAGGAGCGGCTCTCGGCATCGGCGATTCCGCCAGGCTGCAGGTCGCCTTATTCGAAATCATTCTATCGGATATGCAGACCGTGAACGTTCAAGTCCACCGGCTCGTCGCGGCCATCAAGCGCAGGCTTGGCGCCGCTGCGCCGATCGTCTTCGGCTCTCGCAACAAAGTTACCGTGCTGCTAAGCTCACAGAAAGCCGGCGGAAGCTCCCTTATCACGGCGGATACGCTTCATGTTTTTGTTCAGGAATGGGAAAGAAACGGCGGGGCAAAGCTGCGGATCAGCTCCGGCGCTAGCCATGAAGGACTAACAGGCGTGGCCAAAAGCTATAACGAAGCCGATAAAGCGATGAATTATATGGAATCTCGGGGACGCTCCGGTTACTTGCATTATAGCGATATCGGGATCAACCGCTTATTCATTCATCACTCCAACGAGGAAGTAGAACGGTTTACGATGGAGATATTCGAGCCTCTCCGCTCGCATAAGGGAGAATCGAACCGGCTAGAGGAGACATTGATCGCTTATATGGCCAGCAACCGTTCGGCCGGTCAGGCGGCGGAACGGCTGCATATCCATATCAATACGCTGTACCAACGGATTAAGAAGATCGAGGATATCTTGAACGTTTCCTTCGAGGATCAGGAGCATCTGCTTCGGCTGCAATTAGCCTGTTATTTGCATACTTCCTAAAGGTGATTGATGGCTGTCATTCCGTATATAAGACAGCCTTCACCTGCCGCACACGCTGCTCTACCGTTCCATGGAGCAGCGTATAAGGGATATCGCGCTGCTCCAAATCCGCTCTTATCGCAGCATGAAATTCCATCCGTTGCACATCTCCCGAGCGATCCCACGTATCGTCGTACGGGATATCCGTGTCGCACACAAACACGAGATCATATCGGGTAACGGCCAACTGGGCTAACTCGGCCAACCTTGGATGCGCTTCGCCATGATAATAGAGGCTGAACATGTACGTCGTGATTGCATTCGTGTCTACGAAGGCGTAACGCCGTGCTTCGTTGAACAGTATTTCTTCGTGCTCTCTATGCCCCTCGGCAATCTCGACGAGCTGTTCCTTCGTTAAGCGTCGATCCATCTGATGCTGTTCCCAATATTCCCGCCCGTATTCGGGCATCCATACGGTTGCGTATCGCTCTGCCAGCACCTTGGCTAGCGTCGTCTTCCCCGTCGACGGAGCGCCGAGCAATACGATTTTCTTAATCATATCGCGGTATACGATCGGATCAAGGAAGGCTCGCTGCTCGTAAGGCGCTTCACGTACGGCCGTGCCCGATACCGCGTAAGACGTCCGCCCCATATCAACCCGCCGATCCGCCGCCTGCAACGCCTCGCTCATATGCTCGCCATACGGCTCGCTCGAGTAGAAGTGGGTAATCCGCTGATCCTCCAGCAGCCCTAACACATATTGCTCGTGCATCGCTTTGATTTCCGGCGTGTAGCCCACTTCATTCGGTCCGCCCCGCGCCTCGATCACGCGAACAGCCGGGTATAACGTCCTGATCCATCCCGCCCGCACCGGCAGCGAAATATCGATCGTCTCCGGGCAGTCGTAGATGATGACGATCACTTCATCCATCTCGCGCAACGCCGTTTCAACAACATATTGATGGCCCTTGTGAAACGGCGCATACTTGCCAAGCGTCAATCCAATGCGGCGCTCTCGTTCTCCCATGTCGCCACCCCCTGCTGTTTTTTCCAAGTGATAAGTCCCGATATAGCGATGCATAAGAAGATCGCGTATAGGAAGGCGAGCATATTCAAGTCTTTATACAAATACATGCCTACCGACAGCACGTCAACGACGATCCAACAGTACCAGTTCTCCAATATTTTGTACGATAGCAGCATTTGGGCAATTAAACTTAACATCGCGATGAAGGCGTCTGGATATGGAATCGATGCGTCCGTGTACGTCGAGAGCGCATACCCCCATATCCCTGTTCCCGCGAACAGCGCGACTAACAAGATCCCCGCCAGCCGCGGCGTAATTCGCCTTGTCGGCCTTACCTTCGCACCGTTCCGTTTCGTCAGCCAAATGACCCAGCCATAGATGCTTAAAATGAAGAAGAACACCTGCAGCGCCATATCCGCGTACAGCTTCACTTCATAGAACATATAGAAGAAGCAAGCGACGTTCACTAGACCGATTGGCCATGCCCAAATCTTCTCTCTAGCCGTTAACCAGACGCTGAGCAGCCCTGTTGTCGTCGCCACAACTTCAAGCGTGGTAGTCGATGTGAAATAAGCGATTCCAAGCATAATGATTAGCGCAGCGACCATCGTCCACGTCTTATTCATCTTCCTCTCCCCCGTTTCCTTAGCTGCACAATGCTTATCCGTTGTCCGTTATCCGTGATGCTGCTCGATCAAATCCATCTTCAGCTTGTAGGCCGCCTCGCTTAAGCTGATTCGATAAGCTTCAGGATTAAGCTTGCGCAAATATTGCGGCCAGAACAGCGTAAGCTGCTCCGCATGATATTCCTGTATATGATTAAGCTTCGGAAGCTCATATACGAGCTCGCCTGCCGCAAATATCGTCTTCAACAACGAGATCGCCTCATACTCATCGACATATTTGTGAATGTACGGATGCACCGGATCGAACAACTTGATCCGCTTGCCGTCTGCCGCCGCCTTCTCTCCCTTAAGCGTGACGTAGTCCGCTTCCGCCTTACCCGTGCGGGTGTTCACAATGCGATATACTTCCTTGTAACCGGGATTCGTTACTTTCTCGGGGTTGCCCGATATTTTGATAACGGGAACATATTCGCCGTCTTTCTCCCTGGCGACCAGCTTATAGACGCCGCCGAGCGCCGGCTGATCGGCTGCCGTGATAAGCTTCGTGCCTACACCCCAAGTGTCGATCCGCGCGCCTTGCGCCTTCAGGTTGAAAATAATATTTTCATCCAGATCGTTCGACGCGACAATCTTCACGTAAGGAAGATCTGCCTCATCAAGCATCTTGCGGGCTGTCTGCGACAAGTAAGCGAGATCTCCGCTGTCCAATCGGATCGCCTGCATCCGCTTGCCCTGACTCTCAAGAAGCTTCGCCACTTTGATCGCGTTCGGAACGCCGCTTGTGAGCGTATTGTATGTGTCGACGAGCAGCGTCACTTGATCCGGCAGCGCCTCCGCATATTTACGGAACGCCTCCTCTTCCGTATCATGGCCCTGCACCCATGCATGGGCATGCGTCCCTTTGGCCGGAATGCCGAACATCATGCCCGCACGCATATTCGACGTCGCATGGAACCCTCCAATGTACGCCGCCCTCGCTCCCCATACGGCTGCGTCCGCTTCCTGCGCTCTGCGCGTACCGAACTCCAGCAGCACGTCATCCTGAGCAGCTTGCTTCACGCGCGCAGCTTTCGTCGCAATAAGCGTCTGATAGTTTAAGAAATTCAGCATCGCCGTCTCGATCAGCTGTGCTTCGAACATCCGCGCCTCTACGCATAGGAGCGGCACCCCTGCGAATACAACAGTCCCTTCGGGGACGGCGTATAGATTGCCCGTGAACCGGAAGCTCCGCAGTTCTTCCAGAAACGCCTCCTGATAGTTCTCCTCTTGCGTGCGCAAATAATCGATTTCTTCGTCGCCGAAGCGCAGATCCTCGATATAGCGGACAATCCGCTCTAGTCCGGCGAATACCGCATAGCCGTTGCCAAAGGGCAGCTTCCGGAAGTAAGCCTCGAAAACCGCCTTCTCATCCGCCGTTCCGTGCAGCCAGTGCGCATACATCATATTAATCTGATATTTATCGGTATGAAGCGTTAAGTTAGGTCCGTTCATATTGGCTCACTCTCCTTTTTTCTCTACTGCAGCGCCAAGTGTATGGCGGAAATGCCCCAGCGCCCACTCATGTCCTGCTTCATTAAAGCTGGCCATCGCATCCTCATGGACGTAAATCTCGAAACCTTTGTTATAGGCGTCGACAGCGGTATGCAGGACGCAAATGTCGGTGCAGACCCCAACCAAATGCAGCTCCGTAATGCCTCTCTCCCGCAGCTTAAGCTCCAGATCAGTCCCGGCAAAAGCGCTGTACCGCGTTTTGTCCATCCAATAGATGTTAGCTTTATGATGTTCATACACTTCATCTAGCTTGCCGTATAGACGGCGTCCTTCCGTATCGCGAATATTATGAGGAGGAAACAGCTTGTGCTCGGGATGGCAGCTGTCATTCTCCTCATGAAGATCAACGGCCATAACGACGTATTCCCCTTGCTCCGCAAATTGCTTCGTCAGCTCTGCAATTCGCCCCTCAATCGCGATACCCGGCTCGCCGCAAGGCAGCTTCCCTACGACAAAATCAATCGTGTAATCGATAACGATCAATGCTTTCATCTACAACACCGTCCCTGTTCTAATAGTTTCAAAACGACAATATGAACCTTTAAAAAAGAATGCCTAGCTGTAAATAGACAACTGAGGCACATAATCGGTAAATCGGTAAAGCTGTGCTGAACGCTGAGAGTAGCGATTGGACATCTTCTGCTGCCCCGCATGATCTCTCGCTTCTTCTATGAGCCCTTTGCGGCTCTGCGTCGACGTTATTTTGCGGATAAAATTTTGCTCTTCGAACTCCGGCACGACCGTCTGAATCACTTGGTACAACTCGCTGATCGTGAACTCTTCCGGCAAAAATTGCTTCGCAATCGTCGTTGTCAGCATGCTGTGACGGATTCGGTCAAGCGCGTCTCTAAGCACTTCGTTATGATCGAATGCCAGATCCATCGCTAGCGCCTCCTCCACCGTGAACAGCCTGACATCCGAGGCATCGTCCGCTGCGCGGCGCTCTTCAAGCAGCGATTCATGGACGAGCGCGAAGAAGGCGTGCGAGATAATCCAGCCTCTGGGATCGCGTCCCGGCTTGCTGTATACATTGAAATATTCGATATGAAGCCCCGATACGCCCGTTTCCTCCGCAAGCTCGCGCTCCGCGCACGCCTCGATCGTCTCCGTCTCCTTGGCGAACCCGCCCGGGAGAGCCCACTGGCCTTCGAACGGCCAGCGCTTCCTCTCAATCAACAGCACTTGCAGTTCTCTAAGCGGCAGCGTCTTCTTACCAATATTTCTTTCGGTCGATGTAATGGTGAATATTACAATATCCGCAGGCGCGCCGTCTGGCGTACGGTAATGGTTCGATGAATAGTTTGATTCGTTCTCAATTTGCTCGGACATTGGACTCACCTGCTTCAAATGATATTGAATTCGATAATTTCGATTTGATATTATCATTATGACATATTTGAATTCAGTGTCAAGGTATTTTTTCCAATTGGGAAATGGTCTATTCGTCGCAGGTAAGGTATGAATAAAAAAACGCCCACCCATACCAAATGTACAGGTGAACGTTATTCACTGTTGTTAACTTACTTCCCTCTTATAACTCCAAACCAACTTTGCGGAACACTTCACCCTCGTTCGTTACGACGAACATATGATCAACGCTTGCTTCCAAAATATGTCCGTAAGCCCAATGGGAGGACGAGACATCCTTCCACGGCGATTGGTCTATTCCTTCCAAAGGCCCTCTGCCAGTTACACGATTCATAATGGCCGTTGCTTCTGCTCTCGTCAACTCATTATTCGGCTTGAAGACGCCGCCCGGATAACCGTTCATCCAGCCTTCTTCTTGAACGGCCTCGATATAGGCTTGCGCCCAATGGCCTTTAATATCCGTAAGGCTCGCCTCGCCCTCGCCCGCTTCGACAAGCTCAAGCTGCTTCCACTTCGCTAGGACGGCAGCCATCTCCGCCCGCGTCATAACGCTGCCCGGATGGAACGTGCCGCCTTCGTATCCGGTCATAATGCCAGCTGCCGCTACCGCATTAATCTCTTTCACTGCCCAGTGCGTGGCTGGCACATCCGTAAAGACGTTAGCCGATCCCGCTCCAGAGTCTAGCTTCATCAGCCTGTACAGCAGCGCTGCTACTTCCGCACGCGTAACATCTCCATTCGGCCTGAACGTTCCATCCCCATAGCCCTTCATGTATGCCTCATGGTACGTCTTGCCTTCTTGGTCCGCCAAGTACGCGCTCCATCCTTCCATGGACACGAGCGTGAACGTGCTGAATCGATCAATGGCAAAGGCGATTCCAATCGTTCCATTATCATCGTATTCTACTATGTTTCCTTGTATCAATTCCTTCGTACCGTCATCATGTTCAATGAAGATGACAAGACTGTCCAAGAATCGCTCGCGCTCGGCTGCATCTGCAGGAACACCTTCACGAAGAGGAAGGACGAGCATAACGGGACGGTTCTCCAGATTCGTATCAATCTCCATCGGCCTTCCGATGATTCGGACGTCCTTGCCCATCGACGCGGTTCGAATTAGGCTATTTTGCTTTACATTCCGCTCGGCAGCTTCACGCGCGGCCTCGTCCTTCACGGGAACGAAGTGGAAGTACATATCGCCCTCGAACATCTGCATGGTTAACGCGGATAAGTGCAGGCGAACGTTTTCCGTCCAAATTTGGAGCTCCGCTCCGCCATCGGCTATTATGCGATGCACTTTCTTCGCAATATTCACCTTCGTTTCGCTCACTTTATCCTCCGGATCCGGAATATAGAGGATAACTTTTTTGCCGCCTTTGGTAACGGCTTGTTTGGCTTCTTCTTCCTTCAAATTAACCTGATCTCTTACGACACCGTCCGCGTCAGTCTCGCGTTCGATTGTCACCTCGATCAACGAGGGATCGTCCAGCGGTGTCTTCGTGCCGTCGTTTATGTTGATCCATTCTTTCTTCGGTTGTTGCGGCGGCGTCTCTCTCTTGACCGTGATTGTAACTATTGCCGGATCAGAGTTCAGCTCGCCATCATTTAACACATAAGTAAAGCTGTCGATTCCGACATACCCTTTGACTGGCGTATACCTGAACGATCCGTCGGCATTCACCGTTACTGTTCCGTTCGCAGGATCGCTTATTTTACTAGCGGTTAGCGTTGAATGCTCGCCGTCCGTAGCCGCGACGAGCAGTCCTTTGTCGGCAGCAATCGTAAGCTGTTTATTGTTTTTCGTCGTAAAAGCTTTGTTCTGCGCAACCGGAGCGTCGTTAACCGGTGTTACGACAATCGCAATGACAATGCCGTTCACCATGTACTCGCCGTCACTTAATCCAACCGTAACGCTGTCGCTCGTTGTCTCGCTGCCGTCATGCACATAATTGATAAGACCGCTATTCATATCCTCCTGGGTGAACGTACCGTTCAAGGCAAGCGCGATACCGTTCTTCCTTAGAACGCCATTAGTCGGCGCCGCACTCAGCCTATACGTTAGATTCGCCGCTGCTGTATCAACGTCCAGCGCTTCTAACTGCGCCGGATTAATTACGACTGTTCCGCTCTCCTCTACCGTTAGACCGGCATTCGTGCCGATAGTTGGCGCATCGTTCACGGCCGCCACTGTCAACGATACCGTTACCGCATTAGAATTTGTTGTAGCGTCACTAGCCCTGTACGTAAAGCTGTCGCCTCCTGCGTAGTTGGCAGCCGGCGTATACGTAAACGACCCATC
The DNA here is from genome assembly GCF_037167145.1 of Paenibacillus sp. YIM B09110. NCBI lineage: Bacteria > Bacillati > Bacillota > Bacilli > Caryophanales > Paenibacillaceae > Paenibacillus > Paenibacillus sp. YIM B09110. The sequence goes on from NZ_JBANSP010000008.1 coordinate 235,816, forward strand.
CTGATTAAATGTCAGCGTGCCATGTGTTACGTCGCTTACCAGTACCGCCGTCAATGAATCTCCATCAATATCCAAATCGTTGGCAAGAACGCTATTGGCCGCTGTCACAGTTAACGGCTGATCCTCATTAAGCGAATAGACATCTGACACTGCTACTGGCGCGTCATTCACTGCCGTAACCGTAATCGCGAATGCAATGTTGGTAACCCCATACTGTCCATCGCTTACATCAACCGTAAAACCGTCGCTCGTCGTTTCGCTGCCGTCATGCACATAATCGATCAGACCGCTGTTAATGTCCACTTGAGTGAAGGTACCGCTGACCGCAAGCTCGATACCGTTCTTCCTCAGTACGCCGTTAGACGGCGCCGCTTTGAGCGTATACGTTAGATTCGCCGCCGCTGTATCAACGTCGAGCGCTTCCAACTGCATCGTACCAATCACGCCTGTCCCATTCTCCGCTACCGTTAGACCGGCGTTCGTTCCGATTGCCGGCGCATCGTTCACAGCCGACACTGTCAACGTTACCGTTGCCACGTTGGAATTGGATGTACCGTCATTAGCCATGTACGTAAAGCTGTCGCTTCCAACGTAATTCGCTACCGCCGTATAGGTGAACGTACCATCCGCATTAAGTGTCAGCGAGCCATGTGATACACCGCTTACCAGCACGGCTGTCAACGTATTTCCTTCATTATCCGTATCGTTAAGGAGAATGCTGTTTGCTGTTGTCACCGTCAACGTTTGATCCTCGTTGAGCGTATGGGCATCTGCTACCGCTATCGGCGCATCGTTCACCGCCGTAATCGTAATCGCGAATGCAATGTTGGTAACCCCATATTGCCCGTCGCTTACATCGACCGTAAAGCCGTCGCTCGTCGTTTCGCTGCCGCTATGCATATAACTGATTAGACCGCTGTTAATGTCCGCCTGAGTGAAAATGCCGTTCACCGCAAGCGGGGTCCCGTTTTTCCTCAGCACGCCGTTAGACGGCGCCGTTTTGAGCGTATACGTTAGACTTCCCCCCGCTGTATCCACGTCCAACGCTTCCAGTCGCTCATTGCCAATTAAGGCCGTTCCACCCTCGGCCACCGTTAGACCGGCGTTCGTGCCGATTGTCGGCGCATCATTCACAGCCGTTACGATTAGGCTTACTATAGCAGCGATGTCGGATGTGCCGTTGCCATCGCTTGCCCGGTACGAAAAGCTGTCGGTACCGCTATAGTTAGCTTCCGGTGTATACGTGAACGAGCCGTTCGTGTTAAACGCCAATGTGCCGTGAGACGTGTTCGATGCCAGCACCGCTGTCAACGGATCGCCTTCGGGATCCGTATCGTTGCTCAGCACCCCAGGCGCGGATACCGTAAGCGCCGTATCTTCGGACGTCGTATACGTATCTGCGTTCGATACAGGCTTGGATTCCGGCATTCCGTGCAGCGTCAACATTCCCGTAACGTCATTCAAAAAGCCAAAACCCGATTCGAACCCTTTGAACATTATCGTATCTATCGCATACATCCAATAGGAATCTTCCATGCTTACATTATCTATAGATGTCCAATCGGCAACCTGAACCCCATTATTCCCGAACTCTTTCACTTTAATAATTTTATTCCCAGCTGCTGCCACTTCAGGAACATCCGCGATAATAAAGCCGCCTTCTTTGAGGGACAGCAAACCGTGAATTCCTACATTTGGAGGTGTATTCAGTGAAGTTCCGCTCGTCAACTCGCTGCCAATCGCTGCTCCTTGGTCATTGAATATTTTGAGATGAACACCATCCTCAGTTTCGGATAGAACGACATAGTTATTATTTTTTAACGCCGCTACTGTAGAAAACGAAATGCCCATATTTCTCTTACTATCACTGATTTTAAAGTGATTGAATCCGTTCACTGTTTTTTGCGTGCCGTCGTCATTGTAGATGACGCCATAATAGTACTCGCTACTATTCGTATAATATGTAATCATGAACGTGCCGTTACCGTTCGCTGCTACACCATGGAAGAAAGATCCAGAGTATCCGACTACATCTTGTCTCGAACCTGTTTTATCGATTGAAACAGCGTTTGTCACCGCTTGTCCATCAGAGGTGAAAATACGGAGCATATAATCATCCGACTCATGTTGCCAGGTGAATAGGATGTTTCCGTTAGTAAGTTCCGTCACAGTCGTAGTGCAGTTATAGGAAGCATCAGGATCCTCAGTGATATTGGTTGGCTCTTTCACGACGTCGCCGGTAGAGTCAATAATAACAAACTGGAAGTGTTCTCCGCAGCCCGTTGCAATGCCATCCCAAGTAAAAACCGAATTACCGTTTGATAATGCTAATAGATTCGTGTCACTAATTTTTCTGTCTGCAGGCAACATATCAGTTATGTTCAAATCAAAAACTTCCTGACCTTCTGCATCCACGACTCGATAATAATCTTGCCTCGTGGAAGCGTCTCCTACATAATAAGCAACCCCTGTCTTGCCGCCCGGCAAACCAACGACTTGACTAGGGACTTCTTCCGGCGCATCAAGAACTTGAAATTGCTCCATTGTATCGGGATCAACAACCGCCGCATTGGCCTTGTTCATTGCAGGCACATACAGGAGCGCATTGCCGAATACAAGCAAGAAGCTCAATATAAGAGCAATTTGACGCCTAACTTTAAAAAATCTCATCCATTATCCCATCCTTTTGAAGCTAGATTATAGTTAGGCAACCTATTATTAATTACAAGAATTATACTATAACGATTAGTAGAATTATATAAATTTGTAAGAAACGTATCTGAATGATAAAAAAATAGCAGAACCAGAGCTTTTGCTCCAGTCCTGCCATCGACTTACCCTATGCTTTTACTTAAACCAGCCCTTCTCCTTGAAGCGGGTGATCGCCTCAATCCGGTTGTTAACCCCAAGCTTATCAAGGATAACCGATATATAGTTGCGGACCGTTCCTGTCGTGATGAACAGCTCGCTCGCAATTTCCTTCGTGTTCTTGCCGTCCGCGACGAGTCCTAGCACTTCCTTCTCGCGCTCGGTAAGCGGATTATTGTCTTGGCCGCCGTAAGCCTCGTCTACAAGCTCGGTTGCATAGATGCGACGGCCCGCCATGACGCTGCGAATCGATCCAGCCAACTCCTCGCTCGGGCTGTCCTTGAGCATGTAGGCGCTAACGCCAGCCTTCAGCGCGCGTTCGAAATAACCCGCCCTCGCGAACGTCGTTAAGATCATCACTTTACAGCCCAGACCCTTCAGCTCTTCGGCGGCTTCCAGGCCACTCTTCACCGGCATTTCAATATCCATGATGCAGATATCCGGTTTATGACGCTGGACTAGCGCTATCGCTTCCTCTCCATTGCCCGCCGTACCGACGACTTTCATATCATCCTCCAGATCAAGCAATGAAGCAAGCGCCCCTAGCAGCATCCGCTGATCCTCCGCAATAACAATTGAAATCACGCTTCCGCCTCCTTTGCAGGCTGTATGATAGGGATAGGCACCTTCATAAGCAAGGTTGTTCCAGCTCCTTCGACGGATTGGATCTCCAGGCTCCCGTTGACGAACTCCAGTCTCTCCTTCATGCCTTGCAGGCCGTTACCCCTCATCGCATTCGCGGTATTCGCAATCCCGATCCCGTTATCATATACACGAATGACCAGCTCTCCCCGCCTAGGCTCAATCGCAACCAAACATTCCGTAGCCCTGCTGTGCTTCACCACATTCGTAACCGCTTCTTTCAAGCACATGCTCAGCACGTTCTCTATAAGCAGCGACGCATCGGTCAGCTTTACTTCGCCTTCGAGGCGGAACTCAATCTCTGCCGCCTTTAATATTTGCATCACACGGAACATTTCATCCTCAACTCTCGTCCCGCGCATTTGCGTCACAAGCTCCCTGACTTCCTTAAGCGCTGTGCGGGCCGTCTGTCTCACATCGTTGATCTCCGCTTGCGCTTTAGCCGGATTTTTCGTGAGCAGCTTACCCGCCAAGTCGCTCTTAAGTCCAATCAGCGACAGCTTCTGTCCGAGCGTATCATGCAGATCGCGAGCGATCCGCTGACGCTCCTGCAACGTTATGAGATCGGATATCCGCTTATTGGCATCCTCTAGCTGTCCTTGCAAGCGGTCTTGTTTGATCCGGTTGTAGGTATTGACAGGCAGCAGGATAACGACAATCAAGCAGACCAATACAAACGGGAACTGCGAGATGAACAGCGGATTCGACGATACGAAACCGTAGTTAATCGTAGCAAACGTCGTAACCAAATGTACGGCATACAAGGTGAAGAATCCGATTCGGTTCTGCACGTTACCGATAAAGAGCGCCAGGAAAATCGAGAAGTACACATAACTGAACAGCAGCGTCATCGCAATCGAGATCACAATCTGCATACTCGTCCAGAAGTAAAGCTTCCATCCCTTTGATACAAAGGAAAGCACATAACATACGAAGAATAAGATGATCATCAAGATCCCATAGACGATCTCGTACGTCGTCGAAGAACGAAATATGAAGTAAAAAGGAAGAATGCACAGGACGACCCAGACGTACGGGCTTAATCCTGTGCTTTTATGAAAGATTTGATACCACTTCTGCATCATGCTTCATTCTCCTATAGCCAGAGAGGCTTTCCTCATGCCAGCCCCCGGGTAGTCTACATGCTAGTATTGTAGCATATACCGGCGTATCGGCAATCACTGCTTACTTGCCTTGCAAGCTAGGTCTTGTCGAGCTTCTTTTGGCAGCTTTTTGAGCCCTGCTCGACTGTTTCAGACGGCTTCTCACCTCTCTGAAGCTGACGAACTTGCCCCCCGTTTCATCCCATAGACGGAACTTCAGCGATTCGAGACTTTCCTTGATCGTAATCGTCGTTGCTTTATGCAGCGGAGGCGTTGCGTTATGCGCTTCCTCCAAGTAATAGTTAGGCACTTTCGGGCTCAAATGATGCACATGATGATAGCCAATATTGCCGGTCATCCATTGCAGCACCTTCGGCAGCTTGTAGTAAGAGCTTCCGTCCACAGCTGCTTTCACGTAACTCCATTCATCATTATGCTCGAAGTAAGAATCCTCGAATTGATGCTGTACGTAGAACAGCCAAATACCGAGTACGCCGGACAAGTAGAAGATCGGACCTTGTACCAGCAAGAAAGCTTTCCATCCAATAGCCCAGATTAACAGCGCGTATAGCGCTACGATAAGTATATTCGTCAAATACGTATTCAAACGTTCCTTGCGTTTGGCGCCTTTACGGTTGAAGCGGTATTGCACCATAAACACGCCAATCGGACCTAATCCAAACATGACAAGCGGATGACGGTATAAACGGTAAGCCAGCTTCGTCCATTTTGACGCTGCAGCGTATTCGTCCACGGTCAGAATCCACAGATCGCCCACTCCGCGTTTGTCGAGATTGCTGCTCGTCGCATGGTGAATCGCATGCGAGTTTTTCCATTGCTGATAAGGAACGAGCGTTAAGACGCCTGTTATCGTACCGATAATATCGTTGGCTCGACGGCTCTTGAAGAACGACTGATGACAGCAGTCATGGAATATGATGAACGTCCTTATAACAAAGCCGGAAGCGACGATTCCGATTGCAAGCGTAAGAAGGATAGAGATGGACAAACTATAATAAGCAGCGTACCAAAGTAATACTAATGGCACTATCGTGTTAATGAGCTGTCTAATGCTCGATTTCAATTCGGTTTTTTCGTAAGGTGCGACTTCTTTTTTCAAGTTCGCTTGTTTCTGCTCTGTCATGCAAACTCACTCCTCAATATAACGCATGGAAGATACATGAAGTATTTTCAATCGTCCGGCATCCTCAATATTCATTGTAAAGAAAAATCGTCATGACCTGTAGTCATAAACGTCAAGAGACCTATATGACATTTGTCATATAGAATGACCCCCATTTGTGCGACTCTTGTATGTTTTTCCACATTTCCCCTCTTAATAATCATGAATGCGAAATAAAAAAAGAGAAGCGGTTGCACCGGCCAAAGCCTGTTGCGCAGCTGCCTCTCATCTATATGGCTAATCCTGGTTCTTGATTAAAATGCCCAATTTCCTTTGCGGAAGATCGGGACGACCGTGCCGTCCTTCTGAATGCCGTCGATATCCATTTCGGCAGAACCGATCATGAAATCATTATGCGTAATGCTGCTATTGACGCCATTATCGATCAGTTCCTCGGGAGACATCGTTTTGCCTCCTTCGATGTTGAAGGCATAGCCGCTGCCAATCGCCAAGTGATTCGATGCATTCTCGTCGAATAACGTGTTGTAGAACAATATATTCGATTCCGAGATCGGCGATTGATGCGGCACAAGTGCCACTTCGCCCAAGTAATGAGAGCCTTCGTCGATTTCTACAAGCTTTTCCAAAAATTCTTGGCCTTCTTCCGCTTCCGTTCCGACAATGCGCCCATTCTCGAACGTCACTTTGAAACGGTCGATAATGTTGCCTCCGTAGCTAAGCGGCTTTGTGCTCGACACATAACCATTCACGCCTTCTTTCAAAGGTACCGTGAACACTTCTTCCGTCGGCATGTTCGCCATGAACGGCACGCCTTGCACGTTCGTGCTGCCTGCAGCAACCCAAATATGCTTTTCGGCCAGCTCGATCGTAAGATCCGTGCCTGGCGCCGTATAGTGAAGCTTGTGGAAACGATAATCATTCAGCTTGTCGCTCTTCGCCGACAACGTTTCATGATGCTCTTCCCATGCTTGCACCGGATCCTCCGCATGCAGCCGAACGGAGTCGAATATCGCGTTCCACAGCAGCTCGACCGCTTCTTGCCCGCCAGCGTTGGGGAACACCTTCGCAGCCCACTCCTTGCCCGCCGCAGCAACAACTGTCCAACTCACTTTGTCAGCTTGGGTTGCTCTGCGGAACTCGCGCAGGCCTTGCCCTGCAGCCTTTTGGAAATTGCCGATCCTTGTTGGGTCGATTCCTTTCAACAGGTCCGGACTGGATGACACGATGGAGACGAACACCGCTCCGCGTTCGACGAATGAATTACGTTTATCCGTCTCCCATTGCGGATACTCCGTGAATACTTTATCGTCTGCTTTCTCGTATTTGAGTCTCGACAAAGCGTCGTCCGTCCACTCCACATGTACGTTGCCCGCGCCCGCTTCGTAGGCCGCGGCAGCTACGAGTCGAACGAAGGATGCCTGCTCGACAGCTCCGGTAATGAAGACCTCTTGTCCTTGCTGCACGTTAACGCCTGTTTTGACGATCAATTGCGCATATTTTTGTAAGTACTGTTCGAATGCTATAGCCATAGCTGGCATCTCTCCTTTATACAATCGTCTCCTGAAGAGACGACGAGTTTTATCCATTAATCATACCATAACGAAATGACCATTGCTCGTTCAAGCCATGCTTGCGCTTAACAACATATATGACAGTATGCTGTCATGTATGGTTTGTTAAACTACAATAACAGTAGATCAAATACATGTATAGAGGAGCATCCGAATGAAGCCACTAGAAGGAAAAATTGCAGTCGTTGCAGGCGCGACGCGCGGTGCCGGGCGCGGGATTGCCGCAGGTCTTGGAGCAGCAGGGGCAACGGTTTATTGCACAGGAAGAAGCATGCGAGGAAATCCATCGGATTTAAACAGATCGGAGACGATCGAGGAGACGGCCGAGCTCGTCACTGCGGGCGGCGGTATCGGCGTTCCTGTCCGTGTCGATCATACGAATCCTTCGGAAGTACAAGCGCTTTTCGAACGGATCAAGGAAGAGCGCGAGGGACAGCTCGATATTCTCGTCAACAATATTTGGGGCGGCGAGAAGCTGAGTGAATGGGGCAAGCCGTTCTGGGAGCAGTCGCTGGCGAACGGGCTGCTCATGCAAGAGCGTGCGGTAAAGTCCCATCTCATCACGAGCTATTACGGCGCGCCGCTCATGGTTGCCCGCGGGCAAGGACTCATTATTGAAGTTACCGATGGTATTGACTACCGTTACCGCGGCAATCTGTTCTACAGCTTAGCGAAAATCTCGCCCATCCATCTTGCAGAAGCGATGGCAGAGGAGCTTAAGCCTCACGGTGTCGCTGCAATAGCCATTACGCCCGGCTTCCTTCGTTCCGAGGAAATGCTTGAGCACTTCAATGTAACCGAAGACAACTGGCAGGATGCCCTCCACCATAGCGATGATCCTAACGCCGTCCATTTCGCCCAATCGGAGACGCCTTATTATATCGGGAAGGGCATTGCTGCGCTGGCATCAAGTACCGATCTGATGTCGCGTTCCGGGCTTGTATTCCCGAGCTGGACCATGTCCGATGAATTCGGCATCGTCGACGTCGATGGCAGACGGCCGCATTGGGGTAATTACGCCAAGGAGCATGGCTTTCTGTAAGCCATGCTCCCTCAGATAATCATTTAACCATTCACAATCTCCCCGCCGTTAATATGAAGCATCTGACCGGTCACATAGCTGGAATCATCGCATGCCAGGTAGACGTACGCCGCTGCCAGCTCATACGGTTGGCCGGCGCGTCCCATAGGCGTGTCCGAGCCGAAGGTCGACACGGACTGCGGGTCGAACGAAGCCGGAATAAGCGGTGTCCAGATCGGACCCGGCGCAACGCCGTTGACGCGGATGCCCTGAGCGGCGAGGTTGGCGGCGAGCGCACGGGTGAACGATACAATTGCTCCTTTGGTTGAGGAGTAATCGATCAACGTCGGATTGCCTTTATATGCTGTAATCGAAGCTGTATTAATAATAGAGGCCGACGCTTTCAGATGCGGCATCGCCGCGATCGTCAGATAGAACATGCTGAACACGTTCGTGCGGAACGTTGCTTGAAGCTGCTCGGCCGTAATGTCCTCCAGCTTCTTTCTGACATGCTGCTCAGCTGCATTGTTAACGACAATGTCCAGTCTGCCGAGCGTCTCGATCGTTTGCTTCACGACATTCTTACAGAACGATTCGTCCCCAACATCGCCAGCCAGCAGATGGCATTTCACACCCTCCCGTTCAACAGCTGCTTTCGTCGTCTTCGCATCGTCATGCTCGTTCAGATACACGATACAGACGTCGGCGCCTTCCTTCGCGTAGGCAACCGAAACCGCACGGCCGATTCCGCTGTCGCCGCCCGTAATGATTGCGACCTTCCCCTTCAGTTTGCCCGCTGCCTTATACCCTTCCCATTCATAGATCGGCAGCGGATTCATTTCCGATTCGATGCCCGGCTGTCGATTTTGATTTTGCGGCGGAAACACAGGCGTTTTATTATTGGATGCATTCGTCATCTGTGATCAGCTCCTTATATTTTTCCCATAAAAGATTTCGTCCATCTCGGACTTCAAGCGGCTCGTAATCTCCTCTTGCTCCATTTGCGTCAGCTCGTCCTTCGTGTAGCCGAACAAATAATTGTTCAGATCGAATTGCTTCAGCTTGCACTTCGTATGAAATACGTTCTCCTGATAAATATTGACGTCGATCATATCGTACAGGGAGGCTTCTTCCTTCGGAATATAATTTTGGATCGAATTGATATCGTGATCAATGAACAGCTTATCTCCGTAGATATCTCTCGTGAATCCCCGCACACGGTAATCGATCGTCATAATGTCCGTATCGAACGAATGGATCAAGTAGTTGAGCGCCTTGAGAGGCGAGATTTCACCGCAGGTCGATACGTCGATATCTGCTCGAAACGTGCTGATTCCTTCGTCCGGATGGTATTCAGGGTACGTATGGACCGTAATATGGCTCTTATCGAGCTGCATGACAACCGAATTCGGAAGCGGACCCGGCGACTCCTCGAACGACTCCGTCGGCACCTCGACAATCGGCCCTTCCGATACAAGCAGCGTTACGCTTGCTCCCTGAGGCACATAATCCTGCTTTGCGGTATTGAGCACATGAGCGCCGATAATATCGGACACGTCATTCAATATTTTCGTCAGCCGATCCGAATTGTATTGCTCGTCGATATAGGCGATGTAAGACTCTCGCTCCTCTTTCGACCTCGTATAACAGATATCGTACATATTGAAGCTGAGCGACTTCGTCAGGTTATTGAAGCCATGCAGCTGTATTCGCTGTTCATGCGTTAGCTTCACCTTGATCCCTCCTTTTCCTTCCTAACTACTATTACCCAATAATTAGAGAGCGATGCGAATATTGCTTTGTTACACGCAAAAAAACTACGGCGACTCAATTAGGAGCAGTCGGCTAACGGACATAAATGACCCTAATTGCCATTATTCGACCGCCGCTGCATCGTAACGGACACGACAAACGCTAATTGCGCCAATCGAAGCGATTCCGCTGCCAAACACACCTGTAAGAGGCTTATTTGTCCGTTAGTACAGTTAAAAGCGCAAATCAAACCCATAAGGGTCTCTGGTGTCCGTTAGTATCAGCAACCGAGGGTTGATTGTGCCGGCGTAGAAAAAAAGCATCCTGCACCCGGACCAGCCGAGATGCAAAATGCTTTATGCTTTCTCATCGTTACAGCCTCGGATCGATTTCCTTCTCCTTGGCTGTCTCGAACAGCAGCTCAGCTGCCGCCGCTCTATAGCTCTCATTCGCCGTGTTAATATCGGCGAACGGTATCGCGAGCATCCGATTGCCGAGGCGATGCTCATTGAGCGACGTCCTCGCCTTAAGCTGAATGTTCTTCTGCTTCATTAGCTTGCCGTACTTATGCGGAAAACGATAATCGTATCCGTAAATGATCGACAAGTACTCTTTATTCCGAACCTTCATATAAGGCAGCGTCCGCTCCTCCCGCTCCTCCGGTTTGATGACGACCCCCTCCATATGTTGCTCTACCGTCAGCTTGGAGAAGTAGCGCTCTGCTGCCTCATAACTCCCCGCCTCCGACAAATCAAGCACAACGAATTCGTCATCCGATAAGAACCGGTACATCTCCGAAGTCGGCCAATCCGGCAGCAGCTCTTCGCCGTTCTGGTAAACGACCTTAAGCAGCGCAAACGGTTTATACGATAGCTCGCCCGCCTCGGCATACAGTTCAAGCTGCTTCTTGTACGTTTCATAAGCGTCAATATGCTCGTGGAGCGGAACATGCTTTCCTCTCAGATCGGCAACATGCTTATAAGATTGGTAGATGTTTGCTCCATACTTCTCGCTAAGCACGTTCTTCGCCAAATGATGCTGATCCTTCTCGAAGCCGCTTTCTTCATAAGCCTGAAGCAGCTTACCCAATGCTTCGTCGAAACCGCTCCCGGCGAGATGAGCAAGCTCCGTCTCAAGCGCCTTGCCTATCGGCTTGAACTGACGCTGAATGAGACCGTCGCCAAGCACCAGCCAAGGAAGCAGCTCTCCGTCAAGCAACAGCAGTTCGATCTCATTTTTCTCCATATAGGATCCGAGCTTGCCAAGTAAAACCTCATACACCGGTGCCATATCGACCGCATTAATCTTGTATCCATTGCGGCTGACAGCGAAGCACTGCTCAAGCTCTCTGTGCAAATACACATTGCATCTAGAGCCCATATACTTCGGCTGCAGCACGACCTTATGAATGCCGCGATTCGCAAAATAATCCAGTCCGCGCGCAAGAGACTCCAGCTCTCCGGCAGCTTCGTCCTTATCCGCAGGCGACATTGTTCCCGATACAAAGTTAATCTTATTGTTCGAAATGTATTGCAGCCTGCGCGAATCCTCGTCGCTAAGCTCCTGCAGCGATACTTTGCGTTCCTCCTTGAACAAAAGCGGCAATGGCTCATCCGAAATGACCGCCCCGGCCTTCTGCGTCTTGAAGAAAAGTTTATGCGCCAATATGACTCCTGTTAGCGCGTTGCCCTGCACAACGCCAGTATCGATATGAATCTTATTTTTGATACGGAACGACTGCTGCGCCGCAATATGGCCGAACAGATGATACGGATGGTTGCCTACCGCATCCCGCTTCAAGAATGGCAGTTGCTCTTCGAGCGGCTTGTCGCGGTCAATGCGGAAGTTGCGTTGATGGCGCTCCGAATCGCTATCCAGCTTACCAATATACTTGTTCTCGCAAGGCGCATGCGTCACATAAAACGATGGCGTACGCGTACCGATCAGTCGATAGAACGACTTCGACAATGAGACCAGATGGTCGAACTTGGCGAGCAGCGGCTTATCCTTCGAGAGCGTCTTCGTCGAATCGAAAAAGTGATCCAAGAGCTCCTGCTCCACTCCCTTGATATCGCCTTTCATATACTTGCTGACGAAATTCTCATGGTTGCCCATCACGAACAGGAAGTTGTCTTGATTGTCATAGAGAAACTCGATAATCTCTCCCGTTCGACCGCCCTTATCAATCCAATCGCCTGCAAGCAGCACTTTCGTATTTCGAGTCTTGTCCGTATGAATAAGCCTATTACCATCCAGCTCGAAACCAAAGCTAACGAGCAGTTCTTTCAACTCATCGACACATTCATGCACGTCGCCAACGACGATGTATTTGCCATCTTGCGGTAACGAGCACGAAATCAATTCATCCTTATTCGTGATGTTAACCTTATACTCCGGATTAACACCGCCATCGACCGGCGACAAGAAGTCATTCGCCCTCACTTTATGAATCTTGCCGTATTGCTCCCTTGCCAGCGAACCGAGCACTTCTTTGCGCAGCCGATTAATATGGGCTGTAATCAGCTTCTTCGAACGCTCTGAGGCGTAATAATCTTCCCGCTTCTTGTAGTCGAACAGGATAACCTCTAGGTTATAATGATTCGCTTTCGCGATTTCCCGAACCTTTTCCCTAAAGTCTTCAGCAAGTCCAGTCGTATCGACAACAACGAAGTCCGCGTTCACCGGGAATGAAGTCACCATACGCAGCCGCTCGTACAATAGCTGGAACGCTTGAGCGCTTGCCTCAAGCATCACTTGGTCGTACTTATCGTATTCATAGCCAAGCAACTCCTGCCGAATGCCGTCGGAGGACAAATATTGAACGTTCGCCTTCACGCCGCGCGCTGCATCCTCGAAGCCGAGCTGAGGAATAAGAACATGCTTCGCAAACGTCGTTTTACCGCATTCCGTCGATCCGATCAACATAAATATCGTATGAACCTTCGTCGTTATTTCCACTGTTCCTATTCCCCCCTCTTCCTCAAAATCGCGCCTTGCGTCGTCCGCACACCATTCACGCCGTCGCCAATCGCAACGAACTCGCAGGTTACACTTAGCGGTGCTATAATACGATGCAACCACTGCTCGAACTGGGTGCGTCCCATTTCCCATTTATGATCGTCATGCCGGAAGTCCTCCAGCTCGTAATACGTATTGAAATCCGCGTTAGGCGTCGTCAGCACAAAATGATCGAAGTCCACGCTCCCGCATATTTGTACAATGAGCGCGGCAGCTTCTTCTTCGCTCATATGCTCGATCACCTCGGTCATGACGACATCGACTCGCTCCCCATTGTATTGTCCGACAAAATGGTCAATCGACGGGTACGTCGCGATATTGTCAATGTCTTTGGCTTGCGCCTTACGCTGCACGATTTCCAGCAATGGCTCGTTAATATCGATCGCGTAATAACTGTCTTCGATCTTCGCCGCGAATGGAATCGCGTAGAAGCCTTCGCCGCAGCCGACGTCCACGATCGCTTTATTGAACGGCAGCACGCCGCCGATGAAGCTTCGCCGTTGCTGCGCCGTACCGCCGAATTCGAAGCTGATCGCATAACGATCCGATTTCTCCAGCTCGGCTTTATACTTCTTGAATCGCTCTCTTGTCGAAAGGAAGTTCCGGGCGAATAGGCTGCGAATGTAGAACGGCGCGTCGATCAGCTGGACGCTCTTCATATACTTCACGATCAAGTCATCTGAAAGATCGAGATACTCCTCGCCGAACAACGCTAGAAACAAGCAAAGCACGCTGGCGACATGCATCAGCTGATGCAGGCTTTTCCCCGTTTTGATCGTAAGTGAATAGCTCTTGTGAGCAAGATGCTCCATTTCGAACTTGAAGCCTTGCATATGTTTATTGAAAAACTCAATATAACGCACAAGATGAATATGAATCATATTAATATGAAGCGTATGCTCATAACCTTCTACATCCCGCGTATCCTGCGCCTTCAGCGGCGCCGAGAAAAACTCATTGATCGCCGCAAGCGGGAACAGCGGTGTATTGTAACGGGATACGTTCAAGTATTCGAAGTCGTCCTTTGCGTGTTTTTTGAACGAAACCTCATTATCCGCATCCTTGAAGTAAACATGGAACGTCGATGGCTCGCTGTACCAGCCGTAGGCGATTCCTTTCCTTACAGCTCGAAGCATCATGCCCGCATTCGGATTTTTCTTAATCACGAACGACAGATCAGGATTGCTCGAGCTCAGTTGTACGATTGCCATCTCTTATTTCTCCTCCTGTGTATCATCCACTATCCTTGTTGGCTCTAGTTCCATACTTCCTTCAATACCTGTCGGAACAGATCATCGAGCTTATCGCCTTGCAGCGTCTCCGGCGCTTTATGAGCAGAAGCCGTTTTCTCGAAGTAGGCAAGCTTGCTCTCTATGTACGCGTTGATCACTTTGAGCTGCGGCTCGTAATCGAGCTCGTCTCCGGCCTTCTTGCGCGCAAGCATCTCCTCCACGACTGTACGAAGCTCGCTTCCCTCTGCCATATACGTCCTGACGAGATGTTCGAATTCCATCGGCGGCATCGTTCCTTCGGTATCGATCCATTCGCAAGCCAGGAGCGGCCTCAGCACGTAAAAATACTTTTTGATTCTGACCTGCTCACCCTGCAAATACTCTCGATAGTTGCCTCTAGCCATATTCAGATAGTGATGCATACAGGATTTCGGCGAAAAAGATAACGGCGAGATCTCTCGAATCCGATTCGCTACCGTGCTATTCTCGAAATACGGTATCGGCGACTGAAGCCACTCGAGCAGCGGCGGGTTGGACTTGCGGAATAAACCAAGCGCCTTCTTCAAGTCCCAACCGCTAATGTCCAGCATGTCGCTGATCGGCCGTTCGATGACATCTCTGCCGCTGAATATAGACAAATACCATTCAACCGGCCTTACATAGATGAATCTCACATCGTAATCGCTGTCTTTGGAAGGGAAGCCCCAAGCCCGGCTTCCCGATTCGCATGCATATAAGATTCGAACATTTTCCTCCCGCTCTATGTCGCCTAACTGCTGCAAAATTTCATAACGGACTTCGGTCATTAGGGTCACTTCCTCTTCTCTCTTCTATTAATAATCGTTCGTTCTATCCTATACGCCCTTCACCGTTGCGAGCGGCTTGCACTTCGCGACTACGCTGGCGAGCCCCGCGCCTACGACGCTCTCAATAATCTGATCGACATCCTTATAAGCTTGAGGGGACTCATCGATAAGTGACTCGAGCGAGCGCTGATTAACGACAACCTCATCTTCCTCGCCGACACGCATGGCCGATGCGAACTCATCTACAGTGATGAGCCGCTTTGTCGCGCTGCGCGACCGAATGCGTCCCGCTCCGTGGCAGATGGAATGAAAATTATTTTTGCCGCCCTCGCTGCCAACCATAATATACGAGGATGTTCCCATCGAACCTGGAATGAGCGCCGGATGGCCCGTAGCCGCATAAGGCTGCGGATTGTCAGGATGTCCTGCCGGCAGTGCTCGAGTCGCGCCTTTGCGATGAACGAAATAATTTGCTCCGTCATGCTGCTCCTCCCATGCGTAATTGTGCATGAGATCGTATAGCGTGCTCATCTCGAACTTCGAGCCGAACACTTCCTTGCCTGCCTCGCGAATGGCATAGGCTATGAGATGGCGATTGACGACGGCGTAATTCAACGAGGAATAAAGCAGATTCACATACATCTCGCCAAGCGGGTGGGACAGCGGGGCGTATACGAGATTCGGATCGGCCGTGCCTATGCCTTCGGCCCGCATCATCTTCGCAATGTCATTGCTGCAGTACTGGCTGACCGATCCGCCCCAAGCCCTCGAGCCGGAATGGATCATGACGGCAACCTGGCCGTCGAATAGGCCCCAGCTCTGCGCAATATCGCGGTTCTCCTCCGCAATCTCAATCGCTTGAATCTCCGCGAAGTGATTGCCTCCTCCAAGCGTCCCTAACTGACGGTGAGAGCGATGCCACACGACCTCGGGAAACCGATTCAGCGCTTCCTCATCGAAGCTGAACTTGCTGCTCTCGACATGGGTGAGCGAGCTTGCTTTGCGCGGCGTATATGCGTCAGGGACATATTTCTTCGGCAGTCCATGCAATCCCTTCTTCAGCACATGCTCCAGCCGAATATCGGAGAAGTGGCCCCTTGCGTGCTCTTCAGAAGGCAAATATTTATCAATCGCCTTCACCAGCTTGCGCCGCAGCTTAATATCTCGTAATTCATCCTTGTGCATATTCGTTAGATGCACCCGCATGCCGCAGCCAATATCGCTGCCGACAATAGACGGCGACACATACCCGTTCTCCGCTTGCCATACGGCAGTCGTTCCGATACACGTTCCTACTCCGACGTGAACGTCCGGTGTATAGCTCATATAAAATTGATTCGGAATTTGCAAATTGTTGTTCGCCATTTCGAACACTTTGTAATCAAGCGCGGCGAACAATTCGGGTCCGGCATACACATGCACCTGTCCCGCTGGCAGGCTTACCTGCTGATAATACATTTCTTTCATAACTTCTCTAACCCTCTCTGTGACGGAAATGAACGCAAAAAAGCCGCAGACGATACTCATCGTCCACGGCTTCAATACGCCTATGCTTCTGCTACTTCGCAACAAATTTCAATAAGCGCGAAATATTAGAAAGCAGTCGAGGGCCCCGATGAGGCCGACGATATGGACAAGCTATTAAGCTGTAATTGATGCTGTGTTTCGACAGGTAGATTGTAGCTGAACATAATGGTCGGCCTCCCTTCATTTGATTCTCATCATAATAAAGCCAACATTTGGGTTTTGTCAAACTATTTTTAAAATAAACTTGTTCGCACACGTTAGGTTACCGCGAAACTATTCTTTTTCCGCAGGACGCCATCCATCGACCGAGCTCACCGATTGATGCAAAAAAGACTGCTCCTAAGAGCAGTCTCAACCATGCAGTGACTTATATTTAAGCCTTTGAATCGGCCGGGAACACAAGCCCCAGCTGCTTTCTCGCCTCATCCATGACTTCCATGGCCAGCATAGAAGTTGCGAGCGAATTAATCGCCGATTCCGTCTTACCGGCTTCGACCAACTCGATAAATTCCTTCGCCTCGTAATACATCGAATTTCCGGAGGTCGGCTGCGACAGGTCTTCCTCTCTGCCGTCGCGGTACTGGATGACGACCTTCTCCGGTTCGCTGATCTTATCGATAAGAATGCTGCCGTTCTCTCCCTGAATCTCGGAAGGAAGCGAGGATTGTGTTATTTTCGAATACATAATAACCGCATCCATGTCCGCATACTTCAGGAGCAGGCTTCCCTCGCCATCAACACCCGATTCTAACATAACACCTGTCGCCTTCACCTCATCAGGCTTGCCGAACAGCGCTACGACTTGATAGATGCAATAGATGCCGATATCCATGATAGCGCCATTCGAAAATGCAGGATTAAACGCATTAAGCACCGTGCCCGCCTTATAAGCATCGTATCTGGAGGAGTACTGGCAATAGCTCGCAAAGAAACGGCGCACCGTTCCGATTTTGGACAAATGCTCCCTAACCGCTGCCGTACCCGGCATGAATGTTGACTTCAGCGCCTCCATCAGCAGCACGCCGTTCTCTTTCGCCGCCGTAATCATCGCGCCCAGCTCCTTCGCGTTGGAAGCGATCGGCTTCTCGCACAATACATGAATGCCATGCTTCATACATTCAATCGCATACTGTGCGTGGTACGAGTTCGGACTCGCAATATACACCGCGTCGATCTCTCCGCTTGCCGCCATGGCAGCTATATCTGTATATGTATTTGGAATTTCGTGCTTGGCAGCGAACTCCTCCGCACGCTCCGCCGTACGTGAATAAACCGCCGTTAATTGAAATGAATCAACCTCGCGCGCTCCGTCGATAAACCGTTCCGTAATCCAATTCGTTCCGATAACTCCGAATCTAACCATCTAATTCCCATCCTTACTGCGTTTTAATTGTGGTTAAAAACTTTTAATCTTAAAAAACCGTGCACCTAGAAGTATAAATGTTCGTATAATAGGAGTAAAGCTTGCGGCTGCTTAAATGCTACAACTCATCGTAACCATAACCAGGAGGCTTGCATATTTGGATAAATACATACTTTTCATCCCGATCCTTATCACTTACATCATCGTGCTCCTCATCTATTTTGGCCAAAATAAACCGAATGGCAGCATCCTATTCGGGATTACGCTTCCCCAGGAAGCACTAGACGACAAGCAGTTGCTCGATCTGAAAACTTTGTACAACCAATCGTATACTGTATACTTTACGATTGCCTTGCTTGCAGTAATTCCATTGTTCGGTCTTACCAGTTTCTTCTCCTTGTCGCTTATTTACACGCTAATGTGGCTAGCCGTCTTTCTGTACACATCGAGGCTGCCCTTTATCCGCGTCCATCACGGAGCCGCTATGCTGAAGAGGGAGAACAAATGGTTCATAGGCGAGCCGCGTACGGTTCGGATCGACGAAAAAATTAGCAGTTTAACAAAAGCGGCACTATTATCTGCTTACTGGTTCGCCATACCTATAGCTGTCGCATTAGGGTTCATCATCCTGTCATTCCAACAATCGGACATGCTGCTGCGCATGACGGGAGTAGCGTCTCTGGCCATAACATCCATCTTATTCGCTCTCTCGGCCGCATTTACGAGAATGAAGCCAAAATTGTATAGCGAGAACAAGATCGTTAACGAGGCAATCCATTCATCCGGCAGACGGTATTGGTCTATTTTATGGTTGTCCATGGCGATCTTCGAGAGCGGTTGCGCAATTACGGGCTACCTGATATTATCCGAGGGCAGCTCTTCGACCTTTGTATTTTGGCTCATCGGCGTTTTGCTCGTTTCCCTGGTCCCAGTGGCCGGAATTCTGTTCGTTCATAACAAGCTCGCCATGCTTACATATGACATTGCCCATACGGATGGTCAAAGCGTCCTTATCGACGACGATCAATATTGGCAGAACGGCTCCACCTATTATAATCCGAACGACCCGTCGGTCATGGTGCCGAAACGAGTCGGTATCGGAACAACAATCAATATGGCTACTAGGACAGGCAGAAGAATTCAATACGGAACGATTATCGTTTCTTTGGCCATCATCCTCCCACTTAGCGCTTTTGCCATTAAGTCGGACTATACAGGACCTGTACTGAGCATTGAGAATAGCGGACGTATTGCAATTGATTATTCGCCTTACGATTTCGATTTCCCGCTGAATGATGTGGTCGCGATTACGCTTGAAGACACCGTTCCTTCGGGCTTTCGCACGAACGGCATGGCAACCGCTGCTTATGCAAGAGGCAGCTTCACGTTAGACTCTCTCGGCAAGACTAAGCTGTACATTTACAAAAACAAACCGCCTTACATCATGATCAAACTGCCTTACACCTACATCATCTATAACGAAAATGACCCTGCCAAGACGCGAGAGCTTTACGCCAGTCTCGTTGCTGCAAGCAAACAAGGATGACCCTCAGGGTCATCCTTGTTTGTTTCAAATACGGCTACTTCGCACCATAGACGAATTGCTCCACCAGGTCTATCGTCTGCTCGTTAAGCTCACCCGAGTTGTCGAAATAAAGCACGGAACTTGCAGGAATGCTCCATTTCAGCTCCCGCGATGCGAGCGACGTTTGGCTGAACGTTTGCCAGTGCATAAGCTTGTATTGATCGAGCGGCAAGCCTCGCCTTGCGATTCGCTCATAATGCTGTCGATCGTCCTTAAGCTGGACGAACACAACCGAGACCTCGACATCGCTTAGCGTTGCTCCGATCCTCGCGAGCTCCGTCTCAATCCACTTTGGATCGTCCGTCTCCTTCGTAAAAGGACCAATGACGAGCGCATCGTTCCCGATCGCTACATTCTCCAGCGCTGCGTCCATCGTAATCCGATAGCCGAGATCACGGCAGAGAGCCTTGTAGGCCGCCGAATCCCGGTCGTCCGGGTCTAATCCTGCCTGCGTCATCAGAGCAACCGCAGCGGGACGCAGCATCGTGTCCATATCGAATAGAGCCGCACCGCGTCTCGACGCCAGCCCCTTCGCCAACGTTGTCTTGCCTGCCCCCGCACCGCCTACAAAAAACACGAGTTTTCTCATCACACTTGTCTACTCCTTACCCGTTCGCTTCTCGATAACGATGAAGCAGGTACTGTCCGGCAGCGGTACACGCGCGCCATCTTCGCCATACAGCTCTACCTTGTCAGCCAGCGCCTCGGTATAGCCCGCTTGCAAGTAATGGCTGCTCGTCACTATTCTAGCGCTGCTACCTAACGTCAGGCGAATGAAATCATGATAGCCGTTCGGCGTGAAATAGCCGAACTGCTCCTGTACCTCATGCACATAAGCTTCTTCGCCCCATGTGTACGTATATAGAAACTCCATCGCATCGTTAACCGGCATGCGCACCTCATTGTCGCCGAGTTTCTCAAATACGATTTTGCGGCCTGCGAAGTCTTTGCTGTAACGCTCCAGGCGTGGCACCGCATCTGGTTGCAGAAAGCGGAGCCTTCTCGTCAGCTCAGGAGGATCAGTCATAATGCCGTCGCGAATAATGATCCGGCCGCCTTCCGAGAGGACATCATATGCGCTGCGCAGTGCTGCCGCGATCGTATCATAATTGAACTTGCTACCGTTATAAGGGACGTAGGAGTACAGCTCATGAATGATAGATGAGAAAATAACGCTATCTATGCTGCCCGGCTCTACGTAATCCTTCAGATTCAGCGCATCGCCCTGCATCACTTCCCAGCGGTGGCCTCCAAGCTGCTTCTTGCGGTTCAGCGCTTCTACAACATTGGTGGAAATATCAATGCCAATCGCTTTTTTGTCAGGCAGTCGTTCCTCAATTAAATCAAGCAACACGCCTCCGCCTGGGCCGATATCAATGACGCGATCGCCGACGACGTAGTCGAGTATAATTTTTTTGTAATCCGCCGTTTGGTTCATGTCGGCTAAGTACACCTCTTCGTTGTGGAAACGGTCGTACTTGTCCCTGCGCAGCTCGAACAGATCGTACAGCAGCAATACCGCTCGCTCATACAACGGCGATTTCTCGGCCTCCACACAGAAGGCGATCAGCTTCTCCGCTGCAGCCGAAAATTCGAATTCGACAAACAACGTATCCAGAAGCTCTTCGTTCTGATTCAGCTTATGCTTTAGATGCGGATTGCTCTGAGTCAGCTGACCCGCTCGAATCGCGTTCCACGTGAGCTCATTCATATACTTCTCGATAATTCTCTGCTTGTAGACGTTAATTTTCTTCTCGCCGCGATAGTCGTAATACATGACATTCATCAGCCGCTCGAAGCTAATATGCCGCACATCACCGAGTCCTTCATGACGGCCGACGATTGCGATCGCCTTCAGGAAGTGCTCCAATGAGAAGTCCTGCATCGCGGGCTCCGCGTACCAGAACGTCTTCTCGTTTAGCGGCGCTAGAAGCTCCTGCAATCCATGAGCTTGATCGAGCTTAGCATATAGATCATTGAACGCTTCGCCCCGCTTAATCGACACCGTGCGCATTCTTCGCAATCTCTCTTCCATCTGCTCCAGCCTAGGTGTTCGCTCAATCAACAGCTCATGAATTCGCTCGGCTACTTCATCGCTCACGGCATCCCATAGCTCGGGCGCTACCGCACCGATAACACAATGGTTAAGCTGGAGCAGCATCTGCTCCAATTCCACTGCCGTCAGATGCCCCTTATTCACGATCTCGAGCAGAACAGATCCCTCGGACTGCGGAATCTCGCCCCGAATTTGTTGCCCGATCAGCCCATGCGCCTCGATAAGCGAGGCAACAATCGCTGCACTTCCGCTAGGCTCCCCTTCGTTCAAGGAACGTTCATACAACTGGGCTGATCCGCTATTATGGACAAAAATATGAATGCCTTCCGACTGCCATAGAATACGATCCTTGATTGTGCCGCCTTTGGCCGTCTCCGACCATGCAAGCACCTGCTCCAGCGTGTCCTTCATCCAATACGATAACGGCTTCGCATCGAGAATGCGCAAGCTTCTCTCCACATAATCCAGCACTGGATTAGCATTCTTTAACTGCTCAAGCGAGCGTATGCGCTCCACATTAACGATTCTTTCTTCCGCAGACGTGAGATAATAGAGCCAAGGATATTGATCCTGACTGACCGCTTCACCGTGGCGGTAAGCTTGGATAGCTAACAGCGATTGCAGCATAGGGTACGATTCCTCCGTGTCCTAAATGAATTTATTTCTTTTGCAACTGTCGCCATACCGTCTTATTGCTGTATTGCCGTTCCTCGCTGATGTCCTTGCCGAACCACTGAGGCGCTTCGAACGCACGCGCTTCGCTCTCGGATTCGAACTCGATCTCCAGCACGGTAAGCTTAAGCTGATCATAGATGTCAATCTCAACAATCATACCGTTCCATTCCGCGGTAACGCGGTTTTTGGTAAGCGGCACAGCTTGAAAAGCGTTAACGACTTGCTCATAGATCGATTCCGTAATGCTGTATTCAATCTCCTCGCGCGCAAGCCCGTTGCCTTGCTTGAACGTATGCGTGAAGCTAAGCTCTCCCGTCACCACATCCGTGATTTTACGGACGCGCAGCTCCTGATTCACATCGAGCGCCAAATAGGTTTGTTCAATCCGCTGCTCGGTAACGACTTGAAATTCACCTTGCTGGACCAAGCTTTCTACCGTTTCTTGCAGTAAAAATTTACGTTCAATTTCCAATGCCATCTCGTCTCTCTCCTTTTGCTAATTCAATCCTCTTCGTCGAACAACTCTCTTAACATCTTCTCTTTATGATTGAGAAACTGCTTCATGATCAGGTAGTGCTCCGTCTCCTCCATTGTCGTAAGCTTTATCCCCTCTGGACTTAAGCTGTAGACATAGGAGTCCGGATAGGCCATTAGAATCGGCGAGTGGGTCGAAATGATGAATTGGGAGCGCTGCTGTACAAGCTCATGCATGCGCGAGAGCATTGCCATCTGCCTAAGCGGCGATAAAGCAGCCTCCGGCTCGTCCATGATATAAAGGCCGTTCCCGCCGAAACGGTTAAGAAACGCTGCAAAAAACGACTCGCCATGCGACTGCTGATGGAGCGATTTGCCCCCATATGAGTCAATGACACGGCCGCCAAATCCAGGCTGACGGTCCATCTCGTCAATATTGGTCGCCAGATTGTAATAGCTCTCTGCCCGGAAGAAAAATCCGTCTCTCGGTCTCAATGCGCCTCTCACCGGTCTTATATATTCATGCAGCTCGGAATGTGTCGCTTCCGTGGAGAAAGAGAAATTAATCGTTCCGCCCTCCGGGTTGAATCCGAGTGCAATCGCGATCGCCTCCATCAAGGTAGACTTGCCCATCCCGTTCTCGCCGACGATGTAAGTCACCTTTGGATGAAAGTCGAGTCGTTCCAATTCTCGGATCGCGCTGAGATTGAACGGATACTTGTCGAAGGCAGGTATGAGATCACGAAGCAGACTAACGCTTCTAAGATAAAGTCCCAATTCGCTTTTTGCCATCAGGCTAGTCCTCCTGCGTTATTTCTGCCTTTCGCCGACTCTCAATTTATCAATCGATTTCGGTTAATAGGTCTAGCTCTATTGTAGCAACGAATAGCCTAGTTTCACAAACCCTTCTCGACTAGCGAAAATAGTTCTAGCAAATGGAACTTATGGCATTTATCAGAGCATATTACATTGCGCTAAAATGGTACTATTACGTTAATCGCAACAATAAGTGGATGAGGTGGCTTAATGGACATTCCTTTGGAACAACGGCTTGAGCAGCTCCGAAATCGTCTAATTCTATTATCGGCTAATAAAGAGCTATGGCAGGATAACGAGATTGTCGAGCTGTGTCGGCAAGTCGATCAACTCGTAAGCGAGATCCATAGGAACAGAGGGCAATGATGATGCAAGGGGCAAGCAACGAACAACGAGATGCAGAAGTAGACGAGGCTTTATTTACAGCCGTTCTTCATAATGACTATTCCAGAGTGAGAGTGTTATTGCTTCAAGGAGCTGACGTCAACTATTCCAATGAGATGGGGATCACGCCGCTCATTGCCGCCGCACTTCATGAGAATATGCGAATCGTATATGTACTCATCCAATGCGGCGCAGAGATCGAGTTGCCTGACCGCGTCGGAGATACCGCTCTAGACTACGCAACTCGTCATGGAAGAACAGCCATGGCAAGGCTGTTGAAACGGCTGCTTAGCGAAAAAAACAACCGCGCTTAAATACACTACTCATTATACAACCGCTGCTTGTTTGAAAACACAAAAAAAACCTTGAAGCATAAAGCGCTCAGGTTTTTGTTAGTAAGCATGAATGCTTACACCTTGAAAACTGAATATGAACGTTTTGAATGAATGCTTTAGCTGTTGCCTATAGGTTGTATGGACCATATAAGCCTTTTAGGATAAGCCCTCGACCGATTAGTATTCGTCAGCTACACACATTGCTGTGC